>NZ_JBEGDL010000010.1:0-220018 GCF_040813775.1 Ammoniphilus soli | reverse complement strand
AAATTTGACTGGGTTGGTGGTGGTTTGCTAGCTGCTACAGTGACCTTGCTGCTTTTAGGTGTTACGAGTGGAACGTGGTGGTTTCCTATCTTTGGATTGCTTGCTTTAGTGATGTTCATCGTACGAATTCGTTCCGTTTCCGAACCGTTTGTTCAACCTGAGCTCTTTACAAACAAGAGCTATACACTCAGGCTAACGATATCTTTCTTAATAAGCGGAATTGGTTTTTCCCTTTATTTTCTAAGTCCATTGCTTTTGGCTCATGTACACCAGCTCCCGCCTAACTGGATCGGTTTTGCGATGGTTCCTGCTGCAGTCGCCTCCGCCATTCTTGGGAAAAAAGGAGGTAAGCTGGCAGATTTGAAGGGGAATTCGTATCTTTTCTTTGTTGCATCCGGATCTTTATTGACCTGTTTTGTTTTGCTTTCAACCTTCACTGGAATATCTCCTGTATTCATTGCTATCTTTTTGATTTTCGGTAATGTGGGGCAAACCTTTATGATGATTTCTTTGTCCAATTCTGTCTCCATGACATTGCAAAAGGGGCAGGCTGGGGTGGGAATGGGGCTTTTAGCAATGTCGAATTTCATTTCAGGGGGGATGGCTTCAGGGGTTTACGGTAAGGTGGTAGATCTTGGCTCCTATGTTCATTGGAACCCGGCAAATATCTATCCAAACGGCTTGATTTACAGCAATATATTTCTCGTTCTTGCTGTTTTACATGTAGGCATTTTGCTGCTTTACTATTTCCAGTTTGGCAAAACAACAAGAACAATCAAACAAGCGGAGTGCTGACCCTGTAGTTTGATCAGGTATTACTATTCCTTATTTGGAGGTAATGAAATGACAACAACTTTGTTTGTTAAAGCGAATGATCGTCCGATAGAACAATCTATTAGTGTGAAATTGTATGATGCATTTTTGAATAGTTATAGGGAATCACATCCGAGAGATATCATTATTGAACTGGATTTATATAAAGAGCCACTGCCTTATTTAGGTCATGTCATGATTAGTGGGAATTTAAAAGCCTATAAGGGAATAGAGCTCACGCCAGATGAAAAGAATGTACGTGATATTGTCACAAAGCACCTAGAACAGTTTATAGCTGCTGATAAAGTGGTCATTGCTTTTCCCCTTTGGAACTTAACCGTGCCTGCCGTGCTACACTCGTACCTTGATTATATACATCGCCCAGGTAAAACATTTAAATATACTGCTGCAGGTTCAGTTGGTCTATTACCCAATAAGAAAGTGGCGTTATTAAACGCAAGAGGTGGTGTATATGCTGAAGGAGACCCTTCTGAAATGGCCGTAAGCTTTGTTCGGAATCATTTAAAGTTTTTTGGTATTACAGACATCAGAACGGTAGTGATTGAAGGGCATCACCAATTTCCTGATCGGAGGGAAGCTATTATTTCGGATGGTCTTCAGAAAGCTGTTCAAGCTGCGAAAGCATTTTGATGCCACTCGCCTATTGTATGAATTGTAGTAACCAAAACGTTTGGGGTGTGCACATACGAAAAAGTGAAATTGTAAAAGAGTGTTACAAACAAGGCTTCATTCTAGGCAGTTCTGTTTGTTGAACAAACGGAGATCGATAGCGTGATATAGGGATGCACATCCCTTTGCCATTGTTCCGCTAAAGGGCAGTGAAGGGTGGGAATAATAAGAGTATTTAATGGCTGTTTAATTAAGGAGCAAATAATGAGCAATATAGGTTGGGAAATCCTGTTTTTTATTTTCGGATTGGTTACTTTATGTTTAAGTGGATTTTTCCTTCGTTTGCATTACAAAGATTTCAGACAAGAACAAGACAAGATAAAGTGGCTTACGGAATCTTTTCCAATGAAAGCCCCGCTTATGGTAAGTTCTTTAGGTATATTTTTTACTGGTTTAATAGCGGTTTTAGTATTCGGACTTGATTTAACCCGTATGTTAATTCGTTTTTTGTTCAGCTAACGGGATTCAGATAGCGGGATACGGGATGCTTCGGCATCCCATTCTTTTTGTTCCGCTAAAGGGAGTTTAGTCGAATATTATCTTAGGTTTTTAGGAAACTAAAAACGGGTGATGATATGAAAAATTATGTAGTATTGTGGTTTTTAATACCGTTATTAATGATTTTCAACTCGTCAGTATATTCACAAACCATTAATGAAACCGATACGGAACTATGTGATGCATTTAAGTATGCACTTATTAGGAGCCTTGGTGAGCCAATAGATAGAGCGATAGCAGAAATTTATAAGGACGATGAAGTTGCACAAGAAGAAGGTCTTACTTGGGCTACATATGACACCGAAATTTTAAAAATAAAGCAGTTATATGGTGTAGGTGGGTTATATGAAATAACTTTAAAAGTACACCCGTATTATCGCGCTCATATTACTTACGGAGAAGATAAAATTGTAGTAAGTTCAGACGGAGAGTTAATCGATTATGAGCATCTAAAAACTTATCCTAAAGTAGATTTCAACTAACGGGTATCTATAACGGAATAAAATTGATGTTAATTCTTCATTTCACGATCCATTTTCTTATAAATTGGATAAAGGATACGGCTAATACTATGATGAATGTAGTAACAATTGAACGTTCTAATATCATAAACAAAAATTCATCATAAGGAATGAAATAAATCATCCTATCGGCATTTTGATAACCTCTTGGTGTCCATAAAGCTAAAAATCCAAAAGAAGAAAAAAAGGTGTATATTGCTGTTTTTATTAAAGTATTTTTCCTCACTGGGATTACCCCCATTTATGGTTTTTATATAAAACTATGTAACTCTCCGTTTATTTATTAAGGGACGGAGATCTATAGTTTAACAAGAAAAAATGGTTGCGACTTATTCGCAACCACTTTTTTATGCATATTTTATGCAGAATTTAAACCGGGTAAAACTCTTAAATTCTCGTTTGTATAAGTGGAAACCCTGAAAAGCCATATATGCCTTAAGCTATGTTAAATTCGGCGATTTTCTAAAAAATTAATTCGGCTTCACCACATTTAGCTGTCAATATCGATACAACCAAAGCAGTCATTAGCATTAACATAATAAATCGATCTCTATTCCTCCTACTCCTTTTAAATTTTTGTGCAAATAAAAAAGGAATGCTTTTGCACCCCAATCACCTCGTACCCTTTAAATATTCTGCTTTTGTCCAATGTTCAAACGGATTCTTACTTTCATCTCTTCCTGGCTTTACACACCGATGAGTAACAACATGATCAAGCCCATAGTTGTATTTCTCCCTTAACCATTTCCCTGCAACCTGTCTAGCTTCTTTAAGACCAGTTCGATTCTTATTGTATACTGTATCAATGGTTTCCCTTCTACCATCTTTTACTTCAGTAACAGTATAGACTCCCTCTTCCCATTGCCCATTAAACTCAATGTAGTAATCATACTTAGCCATATTGCACCTCCAAAATAATCTATACTTATTATAAAGGATAAATATGGTACTTTTGGAAAGGTTTTATCTAAAAATCTAAAACCACTACACACCTCATATAGTTCTAAAGAGGTGATATCAATGCTGATGCTTATGATCTATATTCCGTTAGTCCTTTGGGTAATGGAAGGCCGTTACGAATGGTATGAGCAAGTGATTGCTGTATTGGCCGGAATAATTTGTATGGTTGCTACTCATGGAGACGAGTACAATATCAAGGTAGACTGATGAATTGGACGCAAAAAAGACGCCTATTTCTAAGCGCCAATAGTTTTAAAGAACTTTATAAATTGTCTACCAAATTCACTTAATGCAATCCTATCGGAAGAAAGAGGTTTATCCCCTCCACCAATATCGCCCCAAGTTAATGTAATACTAACCAGTCCTAATTGTTGTAATTTATTCACTACATATTTATTAACACCTTGTATGGGTTCATCAGTTAGGTTATCCTTCTCATCCATACCATACTTATTTAACAACTTTAATTCAGCCATTCGTAATTGCCTTAGTATATCAAAATATGTGTATGTTAAATCCTCATCAATCAATTGATGTTCTACAGTAGTCTCAAATCCATTTATAATATACTGTATTTTTTCATCTTGTTGTTCATCAAAGACATTCTCCAAAACTAAAGGAAAAATCTTATGTTTAATAAATTCACCAACATCTGTAGGTTGTTGTCTGATTTCCTTCTCTAATCGGTCAAACCTACTATTAATTTCATTTAATCTTTTCTCAATCCGATTAAAGCGGTAATGGTTAATTAATGCACCAGCAATTGGAGTTGCTGCGCCTGCTAACTCTAATGATCCCTCATAAATCAATTCAAGTTTACTACCTGACTCAATTCCAAGAAACTCTTTCAAGCACACATTAAGATTATCAAGCATATCCATCCCTCCACTTCAATAATACTGGAAGTGAAAGGGATTGTCTTGCTAAAATAACGCTAATCTCCGAAGCTTCTATGGTTTTAGCTCATTCAGTTCTCCTTGAATCTGTTCATAAATCAAATTAACCAAAGTACTAGCAGATTGATATTCTTTAGATACGTAAACCTCGTCTTGTTCTTTTATGTACTTCTTAGCTTGAATAATGTGATTTCCTAACTTAATCAAAGTATCAATTTCACTTTTATGCAATGGATATCCTTTTATCTCATCCTGCCATTGACGAATTTCGGATTCATCGATTTTATTGACATCATTCAATATAGGATTTTCTACATTCATTGTCTTTGAAATATTTAACGAATATCCAAGTACAGAAACAACTTGTAATTGCGTTCTTGCAAAGACAAGATAATCTAATACCTTTGCTGTGTAGTAAAGGTCATTACCGTTACTTGCTTGTATTTTAACTGTCTTAGATCCAGCATCCCATTGAACGTTAGCTCCAAGACTCTCACTTACAGTCCTTAGTGGAACCATTGTTCTTCCGTCTAATACAATAGCTGGCACATCACCTTTAACCTGGTTTCCACCTATAACCACATTGACAATCTGGAATCCTTTAAACATTCCATTACTAACTGCTAAAACTGTACCACTCAAAACAAATGATGATAATAGAACTAACCCAATAATTCTTTTTTTCATACTTGACTTTCCTGCTGAAAAATAGAAAAAGCACCCGAATTAACGGGTACTATTCAGTATAGAACCATATTAAATTTGCTTTTATAAAAGATACATTGCCTGTATATCCGTAATTTGTCTTCAATGATACCATCTCATCACCACTACTAACAGCGTCTACCCTACTAACCAATATCACGTCCTGGCTTTCTTGAACCAGATCACCCTTGTAGATTTGACCATCGACTGTTTTAAGCATGATTTTAGGCATTTGCCACCATCCCCACGCAAATTAACTACAGGAATATCTTACCACATTATTATGTAAACTTTTCTAAAATCTTTGCCTCAGTCACTTACTCTCATAAATGCGCTTATTTCTCTCATGATTCCGTAATTTCTTCTAAACTATATCGTCGAATTAACATGGTCAAAATACTCATGTGCATTATTATGATGCTTGGTTCTCTAAGTTTTGGTGATTTAACTAAAATTCCCCATTAAAATAAGCTTACTACCTTCAGCTAACTTGGTATAAAATGATTAAACACTATGACTTTATTACTGATAATATTAGTAAACAAAACCTTGAGGGTGCTGGGCAACCCTCCCTCGTAGAGACGCAATATAGTTTTCCGTCTTTAGGGTAATCAGGATAAATTTGGTAACAAGCTGTATATAGAGATTCGCATCAAAATAGTCCCTAAAAATTATTTCTCCATCTTCAACAATGCAAATATGTAAACACTTACTTCTTATAATCTGGATATATTCCTACAAGCAAATAAAAATAAATGTCTCCAATTGCTAAATTACTATAAAGTTTGATACTTCCTTTATGTTTGACCTCCAATTGATTTTAATTTGTATAGGTTGAGTTTTTCATTTTTTTATCGTTCCTTGGCGAGTTATTTTTGTATGTACGCTGCTTAATGTGAGGTCATTTATTTAAACTTCAAAAGACAAGTTCAAAAGATATCGATGTTGATTTTCGGAGCAAAAATCGCTCCTCAAATACAACATCGTCGAAGTGTTTTTCTCCGCTTCGCTACGAAGAAACACTTCGGTCATAATTTATCTCTTTGGATATTCACTATTATATGTAATCTATTTAAATAAGTACCTGTTCCACTTTTACTATATTATTAATATATCAAAATTTTTTAGTAAAACTGGAACAATCTAAGCCAACTTAGAAATTATGATATATCGCTTGGATCAATTTAATTATAATGGATGGAATAGATGAGGCAAAGCCGCGGCCGCCTACGGCTTCTCCTAGCTCACCTTCCCTTCGGTCAGGTTCACTACGGAGCTACGTCCTCTTCCACTACTACAGGAACCCTATTCCTATCCGATCTCTAAAATCTGTGTCTATTATTTAGACTACCATCAGACTAGTGTTCCGGGCAGAATCCTGTGTTGTTGTTAAGTGCCTGTCACCGCCCGGATTTTGTCGAAATAACTTGCTTATCACTCCTTTGATGTGATTAAACTAAGCACAAAACAACTAGGAGGAGTGCAGAGTGTTTTTTTTTAGAATGGGGTTAGTCGTTGCTGGAGGAACTACAATAGCTGTTAAAATGCTCACAGACTTAGGAATAATCTCAATCATTGGCGGTTAAAATATTAATCCCCTCCACCCATAGCCAATTTGGTTATGGGTTTTAAATTGTTTAAAAACTGTGAATAACTAGTATAAAAAGTAATGGAGTTGATAGTATGAAATGTGTTGACTGTGGCAAGGAGATTTCCTCCACTAAAAATGAATATCGCTGTGATGATTGCTACAAGATGTACGAGTCATTTTCACCAAAGAAATAAATCAATAAACTAATCGACCATTCTCTTTAACCGGAATAATGCGGAATGGATCATCATCTTTTACACCATGCTGAGATTGAATCCAGTTAACATAGTCAAAATGATTTAGAGAGTATGAAATCATTTTATTAGCTAATTCACTTTCAGAAGTATTACAAGCTCGTGCAAGTCGATTAAGTTTTTGCTTATCATCGGGAGGAAGATATGTTTGCAAACGCTCCTTCTTATCAACTTTAACCTTTCGTACTCCAACCTTCTCCCCTACTCCTTTAACGCTTATAATAACGCCTCCTTTTTGTGTGATTATCCCATAGTCTGAGAGTCTCAACGTTTGACAGTCGAAGAGTCTTAACGTCTTAAACGTTCAGAGTTTATGCGTCTGAGAGGCGGGATAGAACTTTTATTACGAGAGAGAATCCCCTGATAAAATAGCGGATGACTCCGTAAGCTTTCGCCAGGACAATCGAAGAAGTAAGAAGTAGTTCCAGGTCGCTAAAGTAAATAATTACATCAGAAAGATTATGTAAAGAAAGAGGGCTGTTGTCATCGACGAAGCTGCTAGGGAATACATCGCAAACGTATTCAGGAAATTTTTAATGAATGTATCGATCGTGACGATTTAAAAGGGATATTCATCGGCGTATTTCAGAACATCATAGAAAACGAAGAGTTTGACGATAAAAAGAAGATGGATCTCGTTGTGTTTTCACATAAGATTGCGTGTGAGTTTGATCCTCTGGTAATGGGTGAAGGACTTGACAATTACCTGATTGCTCAACTACTAAAGGCGGGCTTTTTACTTTATTAGCGATTTGTCAGATATTCAGATATATCATGGTTAAAATGATGTCAGATTATATTACGTGATGGCGAAAAAAGTTGTAAATTGAAGTTATAATTTCAAAAGGAGTGATAAAGTTGTTATTACTCGAACTAAATAAATTTTGGAATGATATATCTTTGATCGGTAATATTGAACTTTTGAAAGCCGAGAAAGATATAATTAAGAATAGTATTACAGATGCCTCCATTAACTGGGTCGAGCGAATGATCCGGTACAAGAAAGTTCAATTGATAAATGAAAGAATTGTTGAAATCTCAAAGAAAGATGCCATTGCTTGATATAGTTTAAGTATTTTTAATGATAAAAATAAAACTTAATTTCATTGACATATGTAAGCAAAATTCGCAGGAGGAACCATGCCATACAGAGACAAAAAAGTAATCACTATTGGAGTTGTTGCAGAGTTAACCGGAATGTCTGAAAGACAAATTCGTTATTATGAAGAACGACAACTCATTTTTCCGGAGCGAACTAAAGGTGGAACACGAAAGTATTCCTTCAATGATATTGATCGCTTAGTCGAAATAGCGAATAAAATGGAAGATGGGCTACAAACATACGAAATCAGACAAATAGAAAAGAAACAACAACTAGAAAAGAAACAAAAAGAAGAGACAGCTCGTAAACAAATGATTCAAGGACAATTAAATGCAGCATTTTATAAAACCAACGAACCAAATAAACGTGGAAACTCTCTCAAGAGTTTTTAAAACCAGTTATTATTTAAAAAAGAAGATTAATGGTCAGTAAACCGGTAGCCTTCGCAAAGCTACCGTTTTTTATCGTGCCAGCGGATAGATCCTCCGCTTGCACCTGGCGCAGACATACGCAAGCTCTAGCGTTTCTTTATCGACGAAGAGCCAGCGCCCTTTCTGATCAGAGGCTGCAATAGAGCGATTATGAGCGTGATACAGGCATTTATTAAATCGGGTGGACACAAAATGCCACTCATATCAATTAGAAGTCGAGAGACGGTTATAGGTAGCTTATCCGTGTTATAAACAATTCATCAATTATTTTGCACTCCCACACTCCCCTTTCTGCTATGGTCTGGTTCCTAACATATATCTGGACACAAAAAAGAGACCGACATGTCATCAGTCCCTTTTTATTACTGGGTTTTTACACCCACTTGCGGGTCACACTTCAGGTCACATCCAGATCGTTTTTGGTCACATTAAAGCGTTTTTATTAGGATTACTCAGGAAACAAAAAAAGTCCTCGAAGCCTTGATACTACTGGATTATCCAGCGTTTACCGAGACGTCCGAGGCGGAAGTAGGAAATGAAATGGATTTACTACAAAATTAATATAGCATACAGAGCTCGGATGTGACAGTCACTTCTCTCGACAGGTTTCGCCAGATTTCTATCATCCAACAGAAACTCTGCCTTTTTTTCGAGGTAGCTTCCATTGTTTTAATTCTAGACAGGATACGTAAAACTGTGTATATTTATCTTATATATTAGCATAATTATTCAAATAGAATTATTACCTTCGGAGCAGGAGAGCCCGAAAGGGAGGAACGTTATTAATGATTATTCGCCAAGCTACCATTAAAGATTTAGACCGGATGGTTGAGTTAATTAATATGTATGCAGAAAAAGGGATGATGCTGCCGAGATCCAAGCTATCCTTGTGTGAGTCGCTTACTTGTTTTTCTGTAGTGGAAGATCCACAGGCTGATCGCATCATCGGCGTGGGCGGACTACATATCCTTTGGGAAGATCTTGCCGAGATCCGATCCCTTGTTGTCGCCCCTGATTATGCCGGCAAAGGAATTGGAAAGAAACTGGTCGATCACTTATGCGAACGTGCTTTAGAACTGGAAATTAAAAAGGTTATGGCTTTAACCTATCAAGAGAAATTCTTTAACAGCTGCGGTTTTGAAGTCGTATCGAAAGAAACCCTGCCGC
This sequence comes from Ammoniphilus soli, assembly GCF_040813775.1. Classification (NCBI taxonomy): domain Bacteria; kingdom Bacillati; phylum Bacillota; class Bacilli; order Caryophanales; family Paenibacillaceae; genus Ammoniphilus; species Ammoniphilus soli. The sequence continues at coordinate 210,390 of NZ_JBEGDL010000010.1, read as the reverse complement.
ACAAGGTATGGAAGGACTGCATCAACTGTTCCAAATTCCCTGCCTGCGATGAAATTGCTGTTATTCGAATTGTTATTCCAACTCAATTGGCTTCCTAAAAACCAGTGAGGTTGGATGCTGTCCCCCGCCAATGATAGACGTTGGTGGGGGTTTTCTTTACGGTTCAGGAGATAATGGGAGTTTTTCCGACTATTTGTCTGTTTAGACTGAAAAAGTGAGAAATAAGCGGAGTTTTTCCTGCTAAACCTCAAAAATCATGATTTTCTTCCGTGTTTTAGAGGAATAACCGGATTTTCTCCGCTTATTTTAGCCAAAAAGTCCTCATCATTAAATATAGTCGGACTTTCTCCTGTTATCTGAAGCCTGCCTTCCTTCTATAATATTCATCTCAAAAGTACTATTAATCGACAGTCTCTTTTCTTCTGTTATCCAAAAATCATCCCTTATACCTTCTCCAAAAAATAAAGAAGAGCAGGGCTATAGGCCCTGCTCTTCTTTATTTACTTCTTATTTAAAAGGTTTTTAATCGTTCCTAAGACTTTTGTGTCAACAAGCTCTTCAGCTTTCTTTAACAGCTCCTGGACGGTCTCCAGCAAGTCCGCCTCGCCATTCCAATGCTCAAGCAATACATGCTTGTCCACTTCATTCATGATCCGGCTTAGCGCATAGGCGGCTAAGATGATATCGTCCAGAAAACCAATAGGGCCGACGATGATTTCCGGCATAATGTCGAGAGGAGATAGAAAATAAGCCACTACAACACCTGCTAATGCCTTAGACTTCGTGGGAACTCGCCTGTCTTGGAGAAGGCGGGCAAAAAGAACAAACAGGTCAGGAGCAAGCAAAATATACTTGGCCGCACGATCCGCCTTATCTCCTGTCTGTTTTTTCAAAAACTCTTCGACCTTTTTTCTTATCTTATCGTAAAATCTTTGATGATCTTTTTCCAATACAATTAATTGCCCAGCATGATCAGATTGGGATTCTTCTTTAGCTTCCGTTGCCGGATCAGTCTCGACCGGGCTCCATTCGCCTTCAACCGAATTGTTCTTATTCCACTTTGTCACTTGTTTTGCCTCCCATTCTCCAAACATACCTCTATTCTACCCGAAGTTTGGAGGATGGGCCAATCTTCTTACCCTAATACGGCTCGGTCGCTTGCAAACTTTTCCCCGCGGAGGCGTTCAAATTCTTTCAGCAGTCGCTCAATGGTCAAGGTTTGCTTCTGTTCCGTGTCTACATCTAAGATAATGGTCCCTTTATCCATCATGATCAAGCGATTGCCTAAGTCGATAGCCTGTTGCATATTATGGGTAACCATGAGGGTTGTAAGACCGGAATTCTGCACGATTTCTTTGGTCAATTGGGTAATCAGCGCTGCCCGGGCAGGATCCAGGGCAGCCGTATGTTCATCAAGCAAGAGAACCTTCGGTTGAGTAAAGGTAGCCATCAGCAAGCTCAATGCCTGTCTTTCTCCCCCCGATAGGAGTCCGACCTTTGCATTCAAGCGATTCTCCAAGCCTAAGTGAAGAGTTTCCAAATGATGGCGGAATAATTCTCTGCGTTCCTTATTCACGCCAACGCGCAAGCCTCTAGTCCGATTCCTGGAGTATGCCATCGCTAAGTTTTCCTCAATCGTCATCGTAGGAGCGGTCCCTGCCATGGGATCCTGGAAAACTCGCCCAATGAGCGGGGCTCGCTGATGCTCCTTCAAATGATTGACAACAGAACCATCAATTTCAACCGTTCCTTCATCCGGCAGCATGACGCCAGAAATGATATTCATCAGCGTCGATTTCCCTGCCCCATTACTTCCGATGATGGTTACGAAATCACCTTTTTTTAGATTAAGGTTGATGTGGCCCAGTGCTATTTTTTCGTCTACCGTACCTTCATTGAATATTTTATTAATGTTTTTTAGTTTAAGCATGCTGTACTCTCCCCTCCTATTGAGCCAGATTTTGTGACTCGCTCGCCTTTCGCTTTGCCGCTTTTCGTTTCTTTTCCTTCAAGTTAGAAATGATTTTTGGCGTGATGAGCGCGAAAATAACGATTAAAGCCGTCATCAGCTTCATGTCAGATGGACTTAAACCTACCCGTAACGCTAAGGCTACAACTAAGCGATAAATAATGGCACCGCCTATAACTGCCAGAGTGGCACGCTTGATCGAGCGGTCCCCGAAGATGGCTTCACCGATGATAACCGAAGCTAAACCGATGATAATCATCCCAATTCCCATTGAAACGTCTGAAAAGCCTTGATATTGTGCCATTAAAGCGCCGGATAAGGCAACTAGTCCATTGGATAGGGCAAGACCTATAATAATGGTATTATCGGTATTAGCGGAGAAGCTTCGAATCATTCTTGGGTTATCCCCTGTTGCACGCAAGGCTAATCCCACTTCTGTATCCAGGAACCAATCCACTGCAAGCTTGATCAAAACAACTAATACAGCCATCACGATCAGCGTGGAATATTGAGCAAAGGTTTCTCCAAAAGCGCTAGTAAATGAGCCTACTTGAGACATAAGTGTCTCTTCGCCTAACAATCCGATATTGGCCTTCCCCATTATTCTCAAGTTTATGGAGTATAAGGCAATCATAGAAAGGATCCCGGAAAGCAGGGCATTGATTTTCCCTTTCGTATGAAGGATTCCGGTCAGGCTACCAAACAACAAACCTGCTAGCATGGCGACGAATGTCGCGATGAGCGGAGAATATCCGCCAACAATCATAACGGCCGCTACGGAGCCGCCCGTTGTAAAACTACCATCCACGGTCAAATCGGGAAAATCTAATATTCTAAATGTCAGGTATACCCCTAATGCCATAAGAGCAAATATAATACCTGATTCAACTGATCCTAAGATCGCTGGACCCATGATGTCTCCTCCTTAGTACCTATCTGAACAAAATATAAAAACTATTATAATATAAGATGGCAAATAGTTTAAGTGCAAATTTTTACACGACAGTGCTTTTTAGCTTTTCTATCGTAAAGCTTAAGAAATTAACACGAGAAAAAGGGATTCCACTTAAGGAATCCCTTTTTCTTTAATAACTACAATTATTTAGATTCTATCTTTTCGATAAATACCGGGTTGTGCTTTTCGATAATTGGCATGAGCTTCTCCAAATCGATTCCTTGGTTAGCAGCAGCCTCTTTGTTTACAGCTAAATGAATTTCATCAGGGAATTGCACTGCTAGATCTCCAGGCTTCGCTTCCCCTTTAAGCACCTTCACGACCATGAGTCCCGTCTGATAGCCAAGATCGTGATAGTCTGCGCCATATCCGGCAAAACCGCCGTTCTTTACAGAATCCATTTCCCCTACAAACAAAGGAACATCGTTCTCTTCCGCTACTTTTACCACAGCCTTCAGGGCAGCAACGGCTGTATTGTCCTTAGGCACATAGATCAAATCAGCGCGTCCGAGAAGCGATTCAGCAGCCTGCAGCACCTCTGTGCCATTGCTTGCATTGGCTTCAACGGGCTCAAGACCCAACTCAACCAAGGCTTTTTTTGCATTTTCAACATTGACGACAGAATTCGCTTCTCCGGAATTATAAATGATCCCGATTTTTTTAGCTTCCGGGAATAATTCATGGATGGCCCCCATCGCCCTTTTAATCGCTTCAGGATGAGTGTCGGAGTATCCAGTCACGTTCTTTCCTGGATTTTCCAAATTATCGACAAGCTTAGCGCTTAATGGATCTGTAATCGCTGTGAAGAAAAGCGGAATTTCTGTTCCTTCGGTAGCTTTGACCAGCGACTGGGCACTCGGTGTTGCAATAGCAAGAATAGCATCCTTCTTATCGCTGACAAATTTTTGAGAGATTGTATTTACGGTACTAGGATCGCCCTGGGCCGATTGGTAATCGATCTCGATGGTTTCTCCATCAATATATCCGTTATCTTTCAGTGCCTCAATAAAGCCTTCTCTTGAAGCATCGAGCGCAGGATGTTCAATGATCTGGGTGATCCCGATCTTTAATTTTTCTTGTGACCCCGTCGCTGTGGCTTCTGTGTTTGCTGGTTCAGCCTTCGGCGTTTCTGCTGTATTTGCCCCTCCGCATGCGGTCAATAGCAGGCAGGAAAGCAGCGCGGCCCGCTTTAGCCATTGTTTGGTTTCTTTTTTCATCTCTCGCAATCCCCCATCTTTTTCTAACATTTTAAAAAGTTAGAGCTATTATACACCATCGCATACACGCTTTAAAGTGCAAAAATAAAAAATGCACAAAAAAAACCTTACCTCTGATTTCCGGGGTTTCCCTAAAACCATGGTAAGGATGGCTGGTCGTCCACTATTCCTTTTTGGCCTGATAGGCAGGCCGCGGCATCGAGAAGATTTCTCCTAATTTTACGTAGTCCAAACCGGCTAGACGGCCAATCGGGGCCAGTTTTTGGGTATCTATTCTTCCTTTTTGATAGAGTGAATCATCTACATGGATATGGACAATCTCTCCAATAATCAAATCCGAATTTGGACCGTTGCCAAGTTCCAGATGTTGATGCAATCGACATTCGTAGTGAAGCCGAGCCTCGGCAATCCGGGGCACGCCTATGGCATGGCTTGGGGAAGTCGTAAGGCCAGCTTCCTTCACTTCGCTAATTTCGGGCGGATAGTCGCACGAGGTTTCATTCACTTTTGCCACATTCTTCTCATCCACCACGTTGATGACAAACTCTTTGGAGGCAATAATATTCCTAGCGGTATCCTTTTGGTCCCCACCAGGCTTTCTCATCACGGCGACAGAAATCATGGGAGGATTTGTGGAAACTACGTTAAAAAAGCTAAAAGGTGCAGCATTGACTACACCCTGATCTCCCACGGTGGTGATAAAGGCGATCGGACGGGGAAGCACTCCGCCGATCAGCAGCTTGTAATTCGCTGCATGTTCATTTGTCATCGGGTTAATCTCCATGTTTATCATTCTCCCCTGCTATGGCATGAAGCAGATCCAATATATCCCGCGGCAAAGCGGACTTGAAATCGAGCATTTCACCCGATCGGGGATGAGGAAAAGAAAGAGATCCGGCATGGAGCGCTTGCCTTCCAATGACTTCTCTGCTCCCGCCGTATAGGTCGTCTCCCATCAAAGGATGACCAAGATGACTCATATGTACACGGATTTGGTGAGTCCTTCCCGTCTCTAGCTTTAACCGGATATGTGTGGCCAGATCAAATCGCTGGATTACTTCATAATGGGTAACCGCTTCCTGCCCATCCTCCCGCACTTCCCTTTCTACGATCGATTCGCCTTTTCGGGCGATGGGAGCATTAACCGTACCTGAATCATGAAGAAGGCGGCCATGGACAACGGCCTCATAGATTCGTCTGATGCCATGCTGTCTTTGTACAATCGCGAGCTGTTGATGGGCAAATTGGTTTTTCGCAACAATCAGCAACCCTGTCGTATCCTTATCCAGTCGGTTAACCGCGCGGAACTTTCGGTTAAAGCCCTGCTCTTGCCAATACTTTACTACCCCATTTGCGAGGGTCCCTGCCGGATGAAGCAAAGTCGGGTGAACACATTGGCCGGGAGGCTTGTTTAACACCATGATATCTTCATCTTCATGGCAAATGTCCAGTTGTATATCCTCCGGAACAATGTTTTCCGATTCTTCTTCCTGCATCACCATGGTTATGGTATCTCCCGCGTGCAGCGGATGATCCAAATAGGTAAATTGACCATTTAAATAAATCGATTTTTCCTGTTTCAATTTGACCAGCAGCTTGCGGGATAACCCTTTTTTCTTCCGGAGAAAAACTTTCATGGTAGATCCCTCGTCTTCTTCGGTGACCTGATAAGTAACCATAGGGACATCCATATCTCTTCCTCCTTCACCTGTTGCTCTAGAATTATTCGTTATGCAGCCCATAAATCCTGCCTTGCCTTACTTTTAATTGAGCAGGGTTGTTAGCGTACCCGAAAAGCCCCCTATCCAAAGGAGGAAGGGGGAATCGCTTCTGTTGCGCCGGGATCAAGGGGAGTGATGGACTGAACCTCATACTCGCCTTCTTCTCCCTCGCTATCATTCATCTCGTGACACTTGAGAAGGGCATGATAAAGGGCGAAACGGAAAGTGACAGCAGTCAGGGTATATCTAGATCCTTGCTGATCGGGATCGAGCCGATTCAGCACCTCGACTTCATAGTTTCCTTCCCGTCCTCCCGTCTTCATGGGAACGAGAAATCCCATATGCCTAAGGATGGATCCTATCGAAAAAAATCCGCAATCATCATAATCCAGTGTCTCTTTTTCATGGAAGAGGAATTCCCATAAATCCTCCTGAGTAAGTTTGCGGACGTTATGCGGCTTATTCATGCGGACTACGGCCCCATCCTCATGAACAAAGTAAACGAAATTCCTGTACTGGAAAATCAAATCATCATATTCTCGATCTGGTGGAAACAAGATATGTTGTTTCGGGAGCAGCATTCTCCAAATGTCTGCTGGCGTTCGATCTAGCAGGAGCATGATTTTTTTCACCTCTTGCCCCCATTGTTCACTATAAAAAAAGGTTCTATACCGTTATCGCCACGTGGATGTTCCGCAGTCGATCTGAGGAATTAAACTTTCTCAATTAGTAAAAATTAATAACATAAATATAAAACTATTAACAATTTTGTCTCTTTCAGATATGATATACTTTAATAAAAAGATAATAATACCAATGTGGAGTTGTGGGAGACAGGGAGGCGAACGATGAAAAAGATAACACGATTTAGAAAGGTATTGGTCGCAAATCGCGGAGAGATTGCGATACGTATCTTTCGCGCATGCACAGAACTAGGGATCCGTACAGTGGCAGTTTATTCCGAACAGGACAACATTGCCTTGCACCGATTCAAGGCAGATGAAGCTTATCTAATCGGAGAAGGAAAAGGTGCCATCGAGGCTTATCTTGACATCGAGGGTATCATTGAAGTGGCCAAGCGCCATGACGTGGATGCCATTCATCCCGGTTACGGTTTCCTTTCCGAAAACGCGGAGTTTGCCAGGAGATGCCAGGAAGAGGGCATTGTATTCATCGGGCCTGACGCAGCGCATATTCAAACCTTCGGGGACAAGGTTGACGCAAGGACGATGGCCATTAAGGCAGGGATACCCGTTATCCCAGGAACTCCAGAACCGATTCAAACGTTGCAGGAAGCTATGTTTTTTGCAAAGGAACATGGCTATCCGATTATCATTAAAGCGGCATCTGGCGGCGGTGGCCGAGGCATGAGGATCGTTCGCCATGCGGATGAATTGCAGGAAGCTCTAGATCGTGCCAGATCAGAAGCGAAATCCGCATTCGGCAATACGGCTGTCTATATTGAGAAGTATCTTGACCGCCCCAAGCATATTGAGGTCCAGATCCTCGCTGACCGTTATGGCCAAGTTGTTCATCTCTTTGAGAGGGATTGCTCGATCCAGCGCCGACACCAGAAGGTGGTTGAGGTGGCTCCAAGTGTATCCCTGCCAGAGGAGCTGCGCAAGGAAATTAACGAATCTGCCCTTCAGCTGATGAGGACTGCCGGTTACATGAATGCCGGAACGGTGGAGTACTTAGTCACAGCTGACCATAAGTTCTATTTCATTGAGGTTAATCCAAGAGTTCAAGTGGAACATACCATTACGGAAATGATCACGGGTATCGACATCGTTCAGTCGCAGATCCGTATCGCAGAAGGGTATGCCCTTGCTGATCCGGAAATTGGAATTGGCAGTCAGGAGAACATTACGACCCGGGGTTATGCGATCCAGTGCCGTGTCACGACTGAGGACCCTGCACGCGGATTCCTTCCGGAAACTGGGCGTCTGCTCGCCTACCGTTCTGGCGGTGGATTCGGCATTCGCTTGGACGCCGGAAATGGATATCCTGGTGCTGTTATTACTCCGCATTATGATTCTCTACTCGTTAAAGTATCAGCTTGGGCCATGCAATATGAGAAAGCTTCCAGGAAGATGCTGAGAACCTTGAAGGAGTTTAGAATTCGCGGAGTCAAAACCAATATCCCATTCCTTGAAAACGTGGTTCAGCACCCAGAGTTTCTAAGCGGACATTACGACACATCATTTATCGACACGAAGAATGAGCTATTCGAGTTCCCGAAGCGCAGGGACCGCGGAACCAAGCTATTGACCTATATTGGACAGACCATTGTCAATGGGCATCCTGGATTGCCGAAGGGAAAGAAACCAAGCTTCCCTACGCCTAGGATTCCTGTTACGACCTATAAGCAGGAGTATCCTCAGGGAACCAAGCAAATCCTTGATCAGCAAGGTGCTGCTGGGCTCGTGAATTGGATCAAGGATCAGAATCAGCTTCTTGTCACGGATACAACGTTCCGCGATGCTCAACAGTCTCTTTTCGCGACACGCGTAAGAACGCATGACCTTCTTCAGATTGCTGAAGCGACTGGAAAATTAGCCCCTAACCTCTTTTCCTTAGAAATGTGGGGAGGAGCGACTTTCGACACGTCGATGCGCTTCTTGAATGAGGATCCATGGGAAAGGCTGCACCTCTTAAGAGAAAAGATCCCGAATCTTCTTTTCCAGATGCTGTTCCGGGGGGCTAATGCGGTTGGATATACAAACTATCCGGATAATGTTATCCGTAAGTTTGTCCAATTATCCGCTGAGGCCGGCATCGATGTCTTCCGTATTTTTGATAGCTTAAACTGGTTAGATGGCATGAAGGTGGCCATTGATGCTGTGTTGGAGAGCGGAAAGATTGCAGAGGCAACCGTTTGCTATACGGGGGACATTTTAGATCCGAAGCGTGACAAGTATTCCCTGCAATATTATGTGAATTTGGCCAAAGAACTTGAACAAACTGGGGCACATATTCTTTGCATCAAGGATATGGCAGGGCTTCTTAAGCCATTTGCCGCATATGAGTTGGTTCGTGCATTAAAACAGGAAATTGGCATTCCAATTCATCTTCATACCCATGATACGAGCGGGAATCAGCTTGGAACTCTTTTAAAGGCCTACGAGGCCGGCGTGGATATTGTAGACGTTGCCGTAAGTTCGCTATCCGGACTCACATCCCAGCCGAGCTTAAATGGTCTGGTAGCCAGCTTGAAGGGTCAAGAAAGAGAAACTGGGCTGGATGAAGGCCATATGCAAAAGCTCTCCGATTATTGGGAGGATGTCCGCCAGTATTACGTTGGGTTCGAAAGCGAAATGAAGGCTTCTACTACTGATGTCTACCAGCATGAAATGCCTGGCGGCCAATACACCAACCTTAATCAGCAAGCTAAAGGAGTAGGTCTTGGCGATCGATGGGATGAAGTGAAAGAAATGTATGCAACGGTCAACATGATGTTCGGAGACATTGTAAAGGTAACTCCGTCTTCTAAGGTCGTAGGCGACATGGCCTTATTTATGGTGCAAAACAACTTGACCGAGCAAGACGTGTATGAAAAAGGCGATCGTTTGGATTTCCCTGAGTCCGTCGTCCAATTCTTCCAAGGATACTTGGGACAGCCGCCGGGCGGTTTCCCGACTCAATTGAGGGATATTATCCTTAAGGGGCGCGATTATTTTACTTGCCGACCTGGGGAACTCCTTCCGCCAGTTGACTTTGACAGCATTCGTGCGGAGCTGGAAGAAAAGGTGAACCGACCGGTTACTGAATTGGATATCATGTCCTATATCATGTATCCGAAGGTATTCCTTGACAAGGAAAAGAATGCAAACGATTTTGGAAAACTTTCCGTATTGGATACGCCAACCTTCTTCTATGGCTTACGCCTAGGCGAAGAGATTTCCGTTGATATTGAGCAAGGGAAAACCCTTGTCGTCAAGTTGATTTCTATTGGGGAAGTAGCTCCAGACGGAACAAGAACCATCTACTATGAGTTGAATGGTCAACCTCGTGAGGTAACAGTACGTGACCTTACCGCTAAAGTGACTGTCCAAACCCGCCGAAAAGTGGATGTAGCCGTACCGGAGGAAATCGGTGCTACGATGCCAGGAAAAGTGCTGAAGCTTATGGTTGAACCGGGCGATAAAGTCAAGAAAGGTGAACATCTGATCGTGACGGAAGCCATGAAGATGGAAACTACCGTGCAGGCTCCATTTAACGCGGTCGTAAAGGCTGTTCACGTCAAGAATGGTGAAACGATTGAAACTGGAGATCTCTTAATCGAGCTAACAAAAACAAAATAAAAATAATGCCATGTTTTTGTGGGCGTCCTTTGAGCTTAGCTTGAGGGACGTCCTTTTTTTATCGGGATGAGTAAAGATGATCATCTTGAATCAGACTAACGGAAGACGAAAGGAGGAAGACCATGTCTATTCAAATCAAAGGCTATGACATCACTTCATTTGATAAGAATCATGAGGAAACCGATATTTTCTTCGCTGGAATCGCGCATTTGGAATATAACAATCAAATCGCTGATGTAGGCTTTGAAGGGCGTCATCAAAAAGGGGCAACCGGCTTTATTGATTTTGACCTTAAGGACCCCGACCAGATTGATATCCCTCAGGTTCGTGAAAAAGCGCCTGATATTCGAGATCTCCTGGCTGAGCATTTGCTCGAATCGGGCTACGAACCAGGAGAATACCGTGACGAGTTGAGAGTATAAGAAAAAAAGGGGGCTGACTTAGAGTCAGCCCCCTTCCCTTATTTTGTTATATGGGGAAAGGAAAGAATCTACTGGATATCAAACGGATCCTGTGACCCTCTTTCCAGTTTGCCATTCCCATTTCCCTGACCTTTTGATTTGCCCATCATCGATTGCATCTTCTCCAAAAATTGAGGGGCCATATCCATAATTTTGTCATACAAGTGGTTGCTGCCTTCAAGCGGAATCGTTTTGATTCCATTCTTTCCTACCACAAGAAAAGCAACTGGAGTAATGGAAACCCCTCCCCCGCTTCCCCCGCCAAAAGGCATTTCTTTTGCACCTGGCTCTTTCGCGGGTTCGTATTCAAATTCACTTCCTCCAGCGGCAAACCCAAAGCCTACCTTTGAGATGGGAAGAATGACACTCCCATCAGGGGTCTCTACAGGGTCACCTACAATGGTATTGACATCTACCATTTCCTTTAAGTTTTCCATTGCCGTCTGCATTAAGCCCTGAATAGGGTGTTCTGCCATATTCCTTCACGCCCTTTGATTAATTTGAATAGGATTCGCACGACTGCGATTATAGAGTTCCCTATCCGGTACCGGAATATACAGAGAAACCGAGTATCCATCTCTGTCGTGTAATAAGCAGGAACGACGTTGATTCGCGGAGTAGTCCGAAGCGCGATATAGCGTGTAATAGCGCCTACAAGCGTAGTCTTTACTCCCCAAAACAAACCGGTAACCATGGCTGTGGAGGCTGCGTCTCCTACTCCGACGCGGGTATACCACTCAAACCTTTCGCACTTGAACTTACTTAAGACGAACTTGGCTACCTCTTGCAGATCATGGGCTCGAAGCTTAATCTGATTCATAAATTCCAGGAATCTCTTCACTTTTCTTGGGGTTAGGAAAAAGCCGCCCTGAGCTTGTCCGGGCTCTGTTTTTTCTTGTGCCGAAGCCTCCGAAGAGGTTTTCATCTTTACCGGTGCCCCTTCAAGCAAAGATGTTATCTTCAGTACGGGAATATCAAACTTCAAAACAATGAAACCGAACAGAAATTGTAGCTCCAGATGAATGTGGTCATTTTCTTCCGACTTTTTGTATTGGATTACAATCTTTACATGGGTTAATAAAAACAAAATCCATAGGATAGCGCAAACTAAAAGGAACCATTTCATCCCGCATTTTCCACCTCTTTCTTTTATTATGATCGGGATGGCAGTCGTTTACTCTGCGTCTAATGAAAAGAAGGCTGCCTTTTTAGGCAGCCTTCTTTCTGCTATGAATTTATTTTGCGGTACTTTTCGAACTGCCTTAGTTCTATCCGGCGGATTTTGCCGGACGTCGTTTTGGGCAGTTCGGTGACAAATTCGATTTCCCTTGGATATTTATAAGGGGCCGTAATGCTTTTTACATGTTCTTGCAGTTCTTTAACTAGCTGTTCTGAACGATGATATTGTTCCTTCAAGATAACAAAAGCTTTGACGATAGACCCTCTCACTTCGTCTGGACTGGCCACCACCGCACACTCTTTGACTGCAACATGCTTGACCAGGGCATCCTCTACTTCAAATGGACCAATGGTATACCCTGAACTAATGATGATGTCATCCGAGCGGCCTTCAAACCAGAAGTACCCCTCTTCATCCATTTTTGCTTGGTCTCCGGTGAGGTACCAATCCCCTCTGTAGGAAGCCGCCGTACGTTCCGGATCATTCAAATACCCCTTAAACAGGGCTGGAGCTGACCGATGGACAGCGATATCTCCCACCTGGCCTGGAGGAACAGGCTTGCCCTCCTCATCGATGATGGCGACTTGATTGCCAGGCGTTGGTTTTCCCATGGAACCGACTTTAATCTCCATGTCCATAATCGTACCGACGAGAAGAGTGTTTTCGGTTTGCCCATATCCATCACGTACTAGTACGCCAAAGTATTTCTTAAAGGTATCAATCACTTGCCTATTTAAGGGTTCCCCTGCGCTCACTGTACTGCGCAGGTAAGGAAGCTTGTACTGATCCAAACCGTCCACTTTCGCCATTAATCGGTATTCCGTTGGTGTACAGCAGAGAACGTTCACTTGATACTTTTCCAAAAGGCTTAAATATTTTTTGGCATCAAATCGCCCTTGATAAACCAATCCGGTCGCACCAGATCCCAATGTTGAAATAAATGGGCTCCAATTCCATTTCGCCCATCCAGGCGCCGCCGTTGCCCAGACTACATCATTCTCCTTTACATCGAGCCAAAGCCTAGCGGCAACGGCCTGATGGGCATAGGCCCAACTGTGGTGGTGAACGACACCTTTGGGATTGCCAGTGGTTCCGGAAGTATAATTCAGGAAAGCTAAATCATCCGAACGAGTGGGTACAATATCAAAGACATCGGATTGCGAGCCTACCAATTGACGATAGTCTTGCCATCCGCCCACTTCGCCTCCTACTGTAATCAAGTACTTAAGCTCTTGAACCTCGTTTTTAACCTGATTGAAGCGGTCCGTGACATCATGGAAGCAAACGACAGCTTTTGCCTTGGAATGCTCCAGTCGATAAAGCAGATCCTTGGGCATTAGCATTTCTGAACCGGGAGATACCACTAGCCCCATCTTCAAGGCCCCTAAATAGACATAGTAAGCTTCAGGGATGCGAGGCAAGTTAATGATTACCCTATCCCCCTTTTTTAAACCTAAGCTTTTCATGGCATTAGCGAATTTGTTGGACTCTTGGCGCAATTGAAGATAGGTAACCTCTGTGGTTAAACCGCTTTCGTCTTCCCATAATAAAGCTTTTTTTGTAGCATCTTCCGCATGACGGTCGATGTCCGCAGCCATATTATAGTACTCAGGCGCGATTAAATTTAAATCGAGTTTTTCTGTCATGAATAAACCCTCTCCCCTGCTGATCGATTGAGCATTCGATCAGTTTATGTATGTAACCGATTTATTCTTAATTTTACACAAATTTCATGTTACTTTCCAGTTTCTTTTGTGAACTTTTTATAAACATTTATTTTTCTGAAACTTAATAACTAACTTTCTTCCGATCTCGTAAATGTTCATCTCCCCAATAGGGGATAATGTCCAAATGGAGGTGTTATAAGTTGGAAGATCAAAAACGGTTACAGGAACTGATTGAAAAAGGGAAAAAGTCCCCCCTCAATAATAAGGAGCTTATGGAAATGATTAGCCTTTTGGGACCAGAGGAAGCGATGAAGGCAGTTAAAGGGCAAAGAAAATAAAAAATAGGGCAACGATACCGTTGCCCTACCTGCTCCTATTCAAAAGGAGCTTTATGCAATTATTGACGGAAACCACTAAGTTGCTGCTCAGCGAATTGAACCAGACGCTTGGTGATTTCCCCACCAACAGAACCGTTAGCGCGAGCTGTTTGTTCTGGTCCAAGCTGTACGCCAAATTCTTGAGCAATTTCGAACTTCATTTGATCAAGAGCTTGGGATGCGCCAGAAACGAGCTTTTGATTGTTGTTTGGCATGTGTGTCACCTCCTCTTATGTTGTAACAATATCGTTTCACAAATTGGAGAAAGTCATTCATGAATTTAGATGTTAAATATTGGTAATTAATCCATACTTAGCATAATTCTTCCCACTTCATATGCTGCGCTCGGCTTAGAAAGAGGTTTTATTCTTTCAGTCCACAGATGGCGATCCTTATCTTGGCAAAACTCACTGACCAGACGAGAGAGCTCGTCCCCCTTGGAAGCCTGCATTCCCACCTCATAGGAAAGGAGAAACTGGCTATTGCGGACTTCTTGGCCTGGGATGGGTTTATAAATCAGGATGGGCAAATGGCTTGCCAAAGCCTCTGACACGGTTAATCCCCCGGGCTTTCCGATCATAAGGTCGGCACTATACATCCATTCATGGATATCGGTTACATAGTCCATGACCTGGACGGCATGGGGGAAAGAACGTCCCGCCAAATAGGTTCCCAGGTTTATACGGGCGGCTTGATTCCTTCCTGTTAATGCTGCAATAAATAGAGGATGCTCTACTTGAGCCAAGCTTTCAAGAATTTCCTCATAAGGAAGAAGGCCTAGCCCTCCACCCGTGACTAGGATAAATAATGCGTCTGGGGGAACGGAGTAGCGTTCCCTAATGTTCCTTTGGGACCTGGATTCACAAAAAATCGGATCAATGGGAATACCCGTTACATGAATTTGCTCCGAATCTAATTTATACTCCTTCACCATCTTCTCCTTAATGGAAGGAGCGCCCACAAAGTAGGCATCGATTTCTTTATGTATCCAAAATGGATTTACCCAATAATCGGTTAAAGCTGCCCCTAATCGAAACGAATAGTCCTGCTTCAACTCGGCAAAACCGCCTAAACAAAAGGCATGTGTACTGACTATGATATCGGGCCGCTCCTTGTCCAGATAGGGAGTAATTTTTTTTGCCACAAACTTCTTTAAAATGTTTTTCCCCATTAAACTCCACTCCCTATCCCGCTGGTAAGCCCATCCCCACAAGGGGGCTGCATGCCGGATAGCCCCCATATAAAGCCGGTTAGACAACTTTTCTAACATCGGGCTCACATGGGTTAAGGAAGTATCCACTTTAATTTCGGCTTGGGGAACTTGCAGCCTAAAGCCCTTGGCGACATTTTCTGCGGCACGGTTATGACCCGACCCCGCAATGGACTCTGAAAGGATAAGTATTTTCATAGGGCACCTCACAGCAATTTCATGAATACCATTATGCCCTTTTTCTTTCAGATGACATCAATGCGAATGGATTTTCTTAGATTTTTTTTATTATCTCACTCTCGCCTTACTGATGGAGAAACTTCCTTCCGCGAATCCATTTTCCCATCACAATAACAAATGCGACGGCAAAAAATTCAATGATCCAAGTTATATGGGAGGATAAATAGCGTTCTACGACCGGATCTCTTATGATCATAACCGCAGCGGTATAGGCGATGACAGCAGCTCCAATGTAGACCACTGGCGGATATTTATTCATAATCTTGGAAATGAATTGACTGCACCAGACGATAATCGGTATGCTTACGGCAAGTCCAAAAATTATTAATAAAAGATTTCCTTGGGAGGCGCCAGCTATAGCAATAATATTGTCAACTCCCATAATGACATCGGCTATAATGATGGTTCGAACGGCCTGCCAAAATGTTTTCCCGCTTTCAACATTATTGTGTTCGTTATCTTCGATTAGCAGCTTTAATGCAACCCAAACAAGGAGCAAGCCGCCTATCGCCATCAAGAGAGGTACCTTCAGCAATTCAACAGCAACAAAGGTCATCAGGATCCTGACCACAACCGCTCCTACAGTCCCCCATAGGATAGCTCTTCGCCGTTGTTTAACCGGCAGGTTTTTCGAGGCCATGCCGATCACTACTGCATTATCTCCTGCCAGAACGAGATCGATAGCTATAATACTTAGGAAAGAGAACAAAATTGCCGAGTCTAGATACATTTGCATACCACTCTTTCTTCTCTAGGTTAAGTCGCTGACTTTTCCAAATTCAGCGCCTCCTGCTATCAACATATATATTAGCCTTGTCCTCTTTTAATACTAGAAAACTTGGGTCGCGCAAGCTACAAGTTTTCCTCGTGCTGTCCAAATAATGTAACGGAGTTATAATTCTGACAGTACGAAAAAAAACTACTCGTCCGGAATGGCGAAGTAGCTTTTCACTGTTGAGACATCTTATTGTTCGACGGGTGAATAATTGACCTGTAAACGAAGGGTTTCTTTATCGATTATATTCTTTTCCGCTTGTCCTGTATCGATCACAGAAAAAAGCATCCAGCCAATGAAGACCGCAAAAAACATCAGAATCAAGTAAAATAATTTTCTTTGGGTGCGATACGGTTCCATTTAAAGCCTCCTCCGCTGCTTTTTACCATTATGGCATAAATCAAGCGGACAGCGTTCAACAAAAAATCGCAAAATATCGACAATAAACATCAATTGCCGCTATTCTCATAAACGATCAGGAACCCATGATCTAAATTCATCTTCCTTTCCTTTTTTAATTGGCTGATAATCCGGCTAGCTGTTTCTCGAGTGGTCCCTACCAGGTTCGCAATATCTTGATGGGTTAAATCAATTTCCAGCAGATACCCTTCCCCTGATTTCTTTCCTTTTTCTTTTGCTAAAGAGAATAGAACACTATAAATTTTTTCAGTCATATCTTTGCTTAGAACGTGCGATAATCGTAATTGAAGGGCTCTAATTTTTCCGTCCAGTTCCTGAAGAAGCTTCACGGTAAGCTTCGGCTGATGTTCAAGGAGCTTTGTAAATTTCTGAACATACATATAGTACAGCTCCCCATCCTCAAGAACCTCTGCCGTAGCCGGGTAATCGCTCCCCCCATACCATCCTACGTGAGGGAACATGTCTCCCTTTCCAAGCAGATTCACGATTTGCTCCCGACCATCTTCTGTGGATTTAAATACTTTAACCCTCCCTTTATTTATAAAATAAATAACTTCACAGGGATCCCCCTCATAAAACAATATATCTTTTTTCTTTCCTTCTTTCGGCAATAAAAGGCCAGACACATGTTTCAGCTCTTCCTCCGTGCAATGCTGAAATATTGGAGTTTTCCCAAGCATTTGTCCCAACGCGTTGGCTTCCATGTTTCCTCCCCCTCTCCTCCGTACCTTTCTTAGTCATGAATCATTATAGCATGAAGCCGTGTATTGAAAAAATTAGATTGTAATCGTGCCACTTTTTTGATATTTTTAAGATATATACATACTTTATTACACATATGCTTTATAGTGAAAAAGTATTATTGCTAAAGTATCTTAAAGAAATAATGAGGGGGAACACATGATGAGGAAACAATGGAAAAAAGTTGCAATGGGATTATTAGGAGCCTCTTTAGCCCTTTCCCTGACTGCCTGCGGAGGAGGATCTTCCTCAAGCCAACCGGCTGCAACACCTGAAAAACCAGCAGAAACAACAGGAAGCGAACCAGCATCTGATAAACAAATAAAAATTGGCATAAGCCAAATTGTTGAGCATCCCGCCTTGGATGCAGCCAAAAAGGGCTTTGTAGACTATCTGAACGAAAATGGCTATAAGGAAGGAGAACAAGTGACCTACGACTTCCAAAGCGCACAAGGGGACATGAATACAGCTACTTCCATTGCCCAGAAGTTTGCTGGCGATAAAGTGGATATGATTTTAGCCATCGCCACCCCAACAGCCCAAGCCGCTGCACAGGCAAGCAAGGATATCCCTATTCTCTTTACGGCTGTAACGGATCCCGTTGTGGCCAAGATCGTATCAAGCATGGATAATCCGGGAGGAAACGTAACGGGTACCTCGGATATGAATCCAATTAAAGAGCAATTGAACCTGGTCAAGGAAGTAAACCCGGATGCCAAAAAAGTCGGGGTCATCTACAATTCAGGCGAAGCCAATTCCGTCGTACAGATAGAGCTAGCGAAGGCTATTGCTCCAGAGCTTGGATTAGAGCTTGTGGAACGTGCCGTAACGAACAGTTCGGAAGTAAAACAAGCGGCCGAATCGATTTCCGGTATTGATGCTTTCTACGTGCCAACCGATAATACGGTTGTTTCCGCTTTGGATACAGTGCTCATGGTAGCTGAAAACATGAAGATTCCTGTGATTGCCGGGGAAGGCGAGTCCGTAAAAAATGGAGCTTTGGTAACTTACGGAATTGACTACTATGAATTAGGCCGACAAACAGGGGAAATGGCTGTGAAGGTGCTGAAAGGTGAGGCAAAACCGGCTGAGATGCCAGTTGAGACGCAAAAGAACCTTCAACTGTTCGTGAACAAAAAAGCAGCAGAACGCTTTGGCGTAACCATTCCTCAAAAAATGTTAGATGAGGCCGACGAAGTAATCGAATAAAACGCGTAACAAGAGGCTTCCGGATGGAGGCCTCTTGTTTTTGTTGGGAAACAAGCTGTTTTATAAGCTCGAATATTGTCTAAAAGTGTTCACTCCCTTATTCCCGCTTTTTGTTATACAATGAGTAATAATCTTTGGTTGCAAGGTTATCCTCCTCAGGTGCAAAATACAACTAGTGTTCAATTCTGACGGGAGAGTTAACCCTTAAAGCAGATAGAATAAAGGAGAGATTTTCTGTGGACCGTGTCAAATTTAACACGTTGATCCCTGCCAGAATTTTTATTGGAAGCGAAACTGATGCACAAGACATGGTCGACATTGCCCAATGTGATGTGATCATTGATCTGAGGGAAGAAGCGGTTCGCCCTTCTTTTTCAAGCGACACGGCACAATGGATACATATTGGTTTGAAGGACCATATTTCGGGTCAGGAAGAAAGGGTAAGGGAAGCGATACAATTAGTGACGGAGTTGTACCAGCAAGGAAAGAGCATTGGCATCCATTGCGCCTCTGGGGTTTGCAGAACGGCTACCATCGCCATAGGAGTTCTCATCGAACTGGGCATATGCAAAAAAATGAAGGAAGCACTGGAGTTTGTGGAAATGAGCCGTAAGCAGACTGCCCTTCACCCTAGCTTAAAGAAGACACTGCAAAACCTATACAAGTAGTCAATAGCCGGGTCCAGCACCCGGTTTTTATTTGCGAATACATATACTTTCCTATTGCCAGGGATGGACGTTTGCCAGCAGTTATGGCTATAATATCAGTATCAATTTTTTCGGAAAGGGGGACTTCTGATGTCCTATCTTCCATCCAAAGAAAAGAAAGAAACGTATGTCAGAGAGCTCTTTAATAACATCTCTAAGGGATATGACAAAACCAATCGCATGATGAGCATGGGGCAAGATGAAAGATGGCGCCGAATCGTCGTTACGCGCTCAGAAGCTCATGCAGGAGATCACATCCTTGATGTTTGCTGTGGGACAGCAAAGTTATCGATGCAATTGGCTGCCGCAGTCGGACCTGAGGGAAAGGTTACAGGACTGGATTTCTCGGAAAACATGATAGAAGTGGGGAAACAAAATATCCAGTCCCATCCTTTTAAAGATCAGATTACGCTAGTCCAGGGGAACGCGATGAGTTTGCCCTATGAGGATAATCAATTTGATGCCGTAACGGTAGCCTGGGGTTTAAGGAATGTACCAGACCTAGAAAAAGCCATCTCCGAAATGGTGCGTGTACTAAAGCCCGGAGGAAAACTAGTTTCCCTTGATATGTCCAAGCCGAGCGCTCCGGTTTTCAAACAGGTGTACTGGTTATACTTCGAGAAAATCGTTCCCGTCATGGGTCAGTTTGGCGCGGGAAAAGCCAATGCCTATCGGTACTTTTATGAATCGGCGAAAGAGTTTCCAGATGCTAAGAAATTAACGAAGATCTTTGCTAAACATGGACTGCAAGAAACGAAATATACGAACTTAATGGGCGGAACGTTGGCGATTGTCGAAGGAAGAAAGTAATCCGTCTACCTTAATCCGTAGCGATAGTGGGAGAACCTCCATCTAATTTAAAAAATACTGAGGAAAATGAAAAAATAGTTGGAATAAGTCCCACTAAAGCTCCAAATTGATAAATCTAAGCCATTATTCAGACGGATAATGGGAGTTTTTCCATCTAAATCAGTCCTTCTTGGGCAAAATTGAATTTTAATTGGAGAAATTCCCACTAATCCAGCTCCTTCTTCCAACTGCACTCAATGTGAGGGGACTATTAACTATTTGTCTTCTCTCTCCTATCCCCTAAGACCCCGAAAATAACTCCATTTTCAATAAACCGAAAAGTCTCATCAACTAACCAAAACACGCTTAAATTCAAGGGCTTTTTTCTTGACGATTTTATGTATATAATGTGTCTATAGAATCGAACGGAGGATGATTGGATGCATAAACTAGCCCTTTCCGTAATTGCTGGCTTTATCTTGATTTATATTCAGTCCCTAATGGTCATGAAGTGGAATGGTTATTCGTCCATTGAGTTCCATAATTTATCTCTCCTATTTTCCTTATGGGCTGTGAATGTCATTATGGTATATAGCCTAGTGTTTAATTTTAGAAAACCGTTTCGTGAATCGGATAACCAGCATAATTATTAAGGCCGTACTCTTGAGATCTTCTAAGGGTACGGCCTTCCATCTTTAAAATAGAGGAACTTTTTTCTCTCATTTAAAAAGAGTATGTACAATTCCCCGGAATAAGGGAACAAATTTCCCCTATCTTTACTTTTTCTCTCTTTTTCTCTGCGTTAAGGGAAGTTTATTCCCTTATTTACCTTAGCTGATATCCGTCTCTAACATGGACTCCTAGGTTGCCGTTATTACTCAACAAAAAAACTGGTCCCACAAAAATCCCGTGGAACCAGTCTCCTCTTCTTATTTCTTTTCTGTAATCTCTTCAAGGAGCTGCTGAACAAAGTCATTTAGCGACAATGTACCGATATCCCCTTGCTCTCTCTTGCGAACAGCCACTTGTCCGTTTTCTGCTTCGGCTTTACCGATCACGGCCATGTACGGCATTTTTTCCAATTGCGCTTGTCTAATTTTATAGCCAATCTTCTCGTTTCGATTATCCAGCTCTACGCGGATTCCCACGCGCTTCAGCTTCTGAACGACTTCTTCGGCATAGCCTGCCAAGTCATTGCTGATCGTCAGCACCTTCACTTGCGTAGGAGACAACCATAGCGGGAACTTGCCCTCGTACACTTCAATCAGGTACGCTGTTAAACGTTCCATAGTAGAGAGGATGCCGCGATGGATAACAACAGGACGGTGAGGCTTGTCATCATCCCCAATGTATTCCAATTGGAAACGCTCAGGGAGCAAAAAGTCTAATTGAGCTGTAGATAAAGTTTCATCTTTACCTATCGCAGTTTTGACCATAACGTCTAATTTCGGACCATAGAAGGCGGCTTCCCCTTCGACTTCCTTATAAGGCAAGCCGAGGTTGTCCATCGCGCTCTTTAGCATGGACTGAGCCATTTCCCACAGTTCATCGTTTTGGACGTATTTCTCTTTGTCCTCCGGATCACGATAAGATAAACGGAACCAGTAGTCGGTAATATTGAGATCCTTATAAGCCTGTTGGATCAGCTGCACCACTCGACTGAATTCTTCCTGAATTTGATCCGGTCGGCAGAAAATATGGGCATCATTAAGAGTCATGGCGCGAACGCGCTGCAATCCGGACACGGCACCGGATGCTTCATATCGATGCATCGTACCTAGCTCAGCAATGCGGATCGGCAGATCGCGATAACTGTGCTTGTCCGACTTATAGATCATCATGTGATGAGGACAATTCATGGGACGAAGGACAAACATTTCGTTATCCATTTCCATTGGCGGGAACATGTCCTCTTGGTAATGCTCCCAGTGGCCGGACGTTTTATATAAATCCACATTGGCGATGACTGGGGTATACACATGGTCATAGCCAAGGCTTTCTTCTAAATCTACAATATAACGCTCAAGCGTGCGGCGGATTTTCGCACCATTTGGAAGCCATAACGGCAAGCCAGGCCCGATCTCCGGTGTAGCAGTAAAGATTTTCATTTCCTTCCCGATACGGCGGTGGTCGCGGCGGCGAGCTTGCTCGAGGCGGTCAAGATATTCAGCCAATTGCTCTTTTTTCGGCCATGCCGTTCCGTAAATCCGTGTTAAGGAATCATTCTTTGCATCTCCTCGCCAGTAGGCAGCAGATAGCGACATGAGCTTAAAGACTTTCAAGTATCCCGTAGATGGAACATGCGGCCCACGGCACAAGTCCGTGAACTCCCCTTGCGTATAAAGCGTAAGGATCGTTTCTTCCGGCAAATCATTGATAATCTCTACTTTATATTTATCGTTACGCTCTTTGAAGTATTCCAGCGCATCATTTCGGGAGATTTCTTTTCTTTCTATCTTCAGGTTTTCTTTAATGATACACTGCATTTCCTTCTCGATTTGATCAAATTCTTCCGAAGAGAAGGTGCGGCCGGACATATCATAATAGAAACCATCTTCAATAACCGGACCTATAGCTAGCTTGACTTCTGGCCATAGCCGCTGAATGGCTTGCGCCATCAAGTGGGCTGTGGAATGGCGGAGAACCTCTAGCCCTTGTTCGTCTTCAGCAGTAAACAGCTCTATATGGCAATCTTCTGTAATCGGGGTCGTCAATTCGGTCAACTTTCCATTAATGCTGCCGATTACAGATTCCTTTTTTAGCTTGGAAGAGATCTGGCCTGCCAGGTCGCGCAAATTGATACCGGCCTCGACCTCGCGGATACTGCCATCTTTCAGTTCAACCTTTACCATGGACATGCGAGTACACCTCTTTTTTCTCTTTTCATCATTATTTCATAATACCGGAAAAAATACCTAAAAGCTACCTTCACTTCATTCGAAGAAATCATTGGTAAGCTTTTCTTTTTCAGCTATAATATAACTTGCTGAAATTCGAAGGCTGGAGGCATCCATAATGACTGCAGAGGAACTGCTCAGGGAATTGGCGGGGAAAAGACTATTTGCAACTCCACAAGAGAAAAGAAAGCTGATTGAAAAGCTAGCCGCAAATACTGGCCTTCTCCCCTATCCTATACCTATTATCCTGATTACCGGTACTTGCGGGAAGGGATCGACTACCCTTTTTTTATCTTCTATTCTAGAGGCCCATGGCTTTCGGGTCGGAATGGTACAAAGCCCGCATTTACTCTCTTTTAGTGAACGGATCCAAGTAAACAGGACTCCACTGTCAGAAGAGAGCATCCTTAGACAAATTGATGAGCTTCTCCCGGCTCTCCATCAATCCGTAGAACCGACGGAAAATCACCCATTAGGGGCCTTAAACTATAACCAGCTTTTTCTGATAACTGGGCTGCACCTTTTTCTGCAGGAAAAGGCGGATTTTGTCCTGCTGGAAACCGGCATTGGCGGCTATAACGATCCGAGCACCTTTTTCACGCCGATCCTATCTATCATCACCAACGTGTTTATGGATCATGAGGCCGTTCTGGGGAACTCCTTTGCCCAGATTGCGTACGATAAATCAGGCGTCATCAAAGAAGGGGTTCCTGCTATTACCGGGACTGCAGTTCCAGAAGCGCTCGACGTGCTGAAAACCGAAGCTAAAAGCAAACGGGCGCCTTTGTATTGCTTAGGAGAAGACTTCTCGGTAAAAGCTTATGGGGGAGAAATCCTCTATGAGGAACCCGGTTTCGAGCTGCCTTATCAACTTAGCGTCAACGGTCAGTTTCAATGGGACAACTCTTCATTAGCCATCAAGTGCTGCCTTCTCCTTCATGAACTGGGTTACCCGATTCAATCGAAGAAAATCGCAGAGGCCTTAGCGTGTACGGAGCTTCCCGGACGATTTCAAGTGGTCGGTAAGTCACCATTAACCGTAGTCGATGGGGCTCATAATGAGGAAGAAATCAGACGCTTTTGTGAAACGGTAGGCAAACTCGGATGTGAGGTGAATTTTTTCATCCTGAGTTTTTCCCAAGACAAGAGATCTGAAGAGATGCTAGGGTGGTTTAAAGGCATCCCAGCCGTGTTCTTATTCGCTCCCCATACGAACTCGCTGAGAGTAAAAGATCCTAAAGAATTGGCATCTTTTCTTCTGCGGGAATATGGGACAGAAGCTCACGTTTTCCCCTCATTGGAGCACGCTTATCTTTACGCAAAATCTAAAGCCAGAAGCACAGACGCTATTTTCTTTACCGGTTCGATGTTTATTGCTGGGGATGCCCTGCACATGCTTGATAAAATAGGCCAAGACAAGGAAAACTAATTGGTAACATTCATTGTTATACGGAGGAACTTTATGCAAAAGTCACCTATTGATTCATCTGCCATTATTTTGTTCGGAGCTACTGGCGATCTAGCCAAAAGAAAATTGTTCCCGGCCCTTTTTAGCCTTTACCAGCGGGGATTGCTTCCCGCTTCCTTCACCGTCATCGGCGTTGCCAGGAAGGACTTGTCAAATGCGGCCTTCCGCGATCATGTCCTGCACTCCCTTCAAGAGTTTGGGCGTTACAAGGCTGGACAGGAAGACGCATGGCAGCGTTTTGCGGAGCATTTGGATTATGTGGCCGTCGATCTGGCAGATGCGGGAAGCTACGCCAAATTAACAACGACATTAAAGCAGGCAGAAGAGAAATTCCAGCTTCCTGGCAATCGAGTATTCTACCTGGCCATCTCGCCTGATCTATTCGGCAAAGTTTCCTCTAATTTAAAGGGAAGCGGATTATTGGAGACCAATGGATGGAAACGGTTAGTCATTGAAAAGCCATTTGGCCATGACCATCATTCCGCCAATGAACTCAATGATCAGATTCGATCCGTATTTCAGGAAGAAGAAATTTATCGGATCGACCACTACCTCGGAAAAGAAATGATCCAAAACATTGAAGTCATTCGATTTGCCAATTCCTTTTTCGAGCCCTTATGGAATAATAACCATATCGCCAACGTGCAGATTACCTCAAGTGAAACGGTAGGAGTGGAGGAGCGCGGAGGCTATTACGAAAAATCGGGGGCATTGCGAGACATGGTGCAAAACCATATGCTCCAAATGGTCACGATGATTGCCATGGAACCTCCGAGCCGACTCGTAACGGAAGCGATCCGGGATGAAAAAGTGAAGGTTCTCCGTTCCCTGCGCCGTTTTGCGGTCGATGAAGTGAAGGACTATTGCATACGCGGACAATACGAGAAAGGCAGCATTGCAGAAAAAGAGGTTATTGGGTACCGGCAAGAGCCGGGAGTAGCTCCTGATTCCACAACAGAAACCTTTATATCTGCAAAGCTCTTTATCGATAATTTCCGTTGGGCAGGTGTTCCTTTCTATATTCGAACGGGAAAAAGAATGCCAAATAAGGCAACAGAAATTTTAATCCAGTTTAAAACGTTGCCTAAAAATCTGTACTTTAATAAACAAGGAAACTTAGAACCCAATCTATTGAGTATCCGCATTCACCCACAGGAAGGAATTTATTTCAAGCTAAACGCGAAGAAGCCGGGAACGGACGGCGTGGTTTCTCCGATTCCTCTTGATTTTTGCCAAAACTGTGAAACGGGCTTCAACTCCCCGGAAGCTTATGAAAGACTGCTTCACGATTGTCTGGAAGGCGATTCTACCTTCTTTACGCGCTGGGACGAAGTTTCCCTGGCATGGAAATTTGTTGATCCGATTTCAGCAGCGTTCACTCAAGGAAAGGTTGATTTGCTTCCTTATGCCGCGGGAACCTGGGGCCCACAGGCCTCAAGCGAAATGCTTCAGAAGGATGGCAACCGGTGGTGGCCAATCAACGGGCAAGAGGAACAAGGATCAGGGAATGAAGCCTACTTCGTACG
Organism: Ammoniphilus soli; assembly: GCF_040813775.1. Taxonomy (NCBI): domain Bacteria; kingdom Bacillati; phylum Bacillota; class Bacilli; order Caryophanales; family Paenibacillaceae; genus Ammoniphilus; species Ammoniphilus soli. The sequence goes on along the minus strand of NZ_JBEGDL010000010.1, from coordinate 184,557 downwards.
GGCATGAAACAAAAAAGGTTGGGCCTAGATGTTTTCTAGGTCCAACCTTTTTTTAGAAACTCAATACAAACCAGATACCAGCAGCCATAAAAACAGCTCCCAAAGCCAAGAACCCCATCATGATATAATATAGAGGTTTATTATTTCTCCTTCTCCTGAAAAACTCATCCACGTCTCTCTACCCCTTCACCTGCAGGCCTCGGTGGTCTCGGGCCAAAGTATTGATAATAATCTACCTTAATGTTTCCGTTGAATAGTTTTCTCTTTTTGCTGGCCTTCTTGCCGAAGAGCTCTTCAAATCGTTCATTCGATGTAATCACATAATAGGACCATGTATCCAAAGCCTGGAACACTTGTCCCATTTCGCGGTACAATCTTTCTACTTCTTTCTCTTCCCCTAAACGCTCACCGTATGGCGGATTGCAAATAATTTTTCCGTATTTCTTTTTGGAGCGAAGATCAGACACCGGCATCCGCTGGAAGTGGATATGTTCGCTCACCATCGCCTCCTCTGCATTCTGCCGGGCCACTTGCAGCACTTCATCATCCTGATCCGTACCGATGATTTGCAGCGGCTGGTCGTAACGGGCAAGATCATGGGTTTCTTTTCTCGCTTGCCGCCAGATTTCCTTCGGAATGACAGGCCAATTCTCAGAGGCAAATTCCCGGTTCATGCCCGGTGCAATATTTTGACCTATCAAGGCAGCTTCAATCGGAATGGTGCCTGAACCGCAGAACGGGTCAATAAGAACCGTGTCGGGGTTCCAGCGCGACAGGAGAATTAGAGCTGCGGCCATCGTTTCTTTTAGGGGAGCTCCTCCGATCAGCGTCCGATAGCCTCTTTTATGTAAGGCGGTGCCGCTGGTATCAATGGTAAGGGTTGCGACGTCTTTCAGAATGGATACCTCAATGCGATATAGGGGGCCGTTTTCTTCAAACCAATCCTTCTTATACTTCTGCTTCATATGTTCTACGACCGCTTTTTTGACAATCGCTTGGCAGTCTGAAATTGAGAAAAGCGTAGACTTGACGGATTTCCCGTCTACCGGGAATTCTGCATTTTCCGGCAACCAATCCGACCAAGGCAAAGCTTTCGTTTTTTCAAACAGCTCATCAAACGTCCGGGCTTCGAATTCCCCGATCTTAAGCCGAATCCGGTCGGCTGTTCGCAGCCAAAGATTGGCCTTGGGAATGGCCTCAATCCCCGCTTTGAAGGTAACTTTTCCGTTTTCCACAACTGCATTCTCGTATCCCAAGGAACGCACTTCTTCCCCAACGACTGCCTCTAAGCCAAATGTGGAGGTGGCAATGAGTTCTACAACCTGATTGCTGGACATACCACTTTCTCTCCTATCCTGAAACATAATGAGAATATTATACTATTACTTCGAATCGTTTCCAAACCAAAGCATAAAAGATAATGAGGTGAACTTTTCAAGAAAGAGGTGCACTCACCATGAAAACGGCTTATGTCACCGTCAACGTTGCCACCGTCTGGACCAAGGCAAATCTTCCGCGCAAGCAGGATTATTATGCCACGACTGCTCCCGCGGATATCCCCGCTTGGCTATCTGGCCTAACCCATCATGATCGAATTTGGTTTATTGATGAAAACATCCTCCAAACCCAGGTTCTTTACGGTTCTCAAGTGCTTGTAACCGAAGAATCGGGTGAATGGAGCCGTGTATTGATCCCCGATCAGTTTACTCCGAAGAACGAGCAGGGATATCCCGGGTGGATCCCTACGCGGCAGATTGAGTTCCATGAGGAATATGATCGAGTTTATGCAGCGGCCCCCAGTGTTTGGGTTACGGTTCCTCGAGCTCAATTGAATACGGATCAGAAGAAGTTAGAGCTGTCTTATTTGACGCGCCTCCCTTTGCTGCGAGTAAAAGAGAAACGTACCCATGTGCTATTGCCCAGTGGAAAAGAAGGTTGGCTGGCTAACCAGGATGTGACCATTCGCAGTGAAGCTCATATTGCCGAGAGCCCCTGCCAGCGTGCTCCCTATCCTATGCTCCAAAAACGAAAGGGTCATGACATTGTGGAAGCCGGGAAGCGATTCTTGGGATTGCCGTATCTCTGGTCCGGCATGTCGAGCTTCGGATACGATTGCTCCGGCTTTTCCCATAGCATGCATAAAGCCAGCGGGATTCTCATTCCGCGTGATGCATCGGCTCAATATAAGTTTGGAAGAGAACACGGATTCGAAGTAAATAAGGAGAATTTGAAGGCAGGGGACCTTGTCTATTTTGCCAATGAACGAGGCTATGTTGATCATGTGGGGATATACGCAGGTGATGGTGACTTTCTTCATGCCTCAAACTCCAATTATGTAGTCAAAATTCAGCCGCTTTGGGAAGGGAAGTATTTGCAGAAGTTTTGCGGAGCGATGAGGTTTTGGTGATAAAAGGACTTTTTCCTGTTAAGATCAATAAAACAAAGCAGCAAATCCAAAAACACTTGGACTTGCTGCTTATGATTGAACACAATTATCCTTACTTCCCCCACATCCTCAGTGCAACCTCTACAAGCTTTCCGCCTATATATAGGCCAAATATCCCTAATACAGCGGGCAAAACAGGGGGTGCGGGTATAGGAAGCTTCAATAGCTTAAAGATGACGCCGACGAGAATCCCGGCGATAATCGATAAGAAAATTTCTCTCATGGTGTTCCTCCTGATGCTACTTGATGACCTCATAAATAAGCGGCAGTGGGCTTACAGGATTGGGGTCAATAGTATAAGCTTCGGTTGTTTTTTGGACTAATTCAGCATGCTCTTCCTCCCCGTTGGCATGAAGAACGGCAAGTACTTCTCCCGCTTGGACCGGGTCACCTACCTTTTTCTTGAGTACCACACCTACTGCTAGATCGATTATGTCATCCTTGGTTTTTCGCCCGGCTCCAAGCATCATGGCGATGTGGCCAATCTCTTCTGCCTTGATGGATTTGATGAAGCCGCTTGAAGCCGCTTTGACTTCGATTTGCTGTTGGGCCTGAGGAAGTTTTTCCGGGTGATCCACAACATCAGGATTGCCGCCCTGAGCATGAATAAACTCCTTCATCTTGGATACTGCATCGCCGGAATCTAAGATCTGTTTTAAGCGATTATAGGCCTCTTCATAGTTCGCTTCCTTCTGGGCCAATACAACCATATGCGCACCAAGTACAAGGCAAAGCTCGGTAAGATCCTTTGGGCCCTTTCCCCGCAGTGTGTCGATCGCTTCCTTGACTTCCAGGGCATTTCCTACCGCAAATCCCAAGGGCTGATTCATGTCACTGATGACGGCAACGGTATTTCTGCCCACGTGCTGACCAATTTCAACCATTGTACGGGCTAGCTCCTTGGATCCTTCCAAGGTTTTCATGAAGGCTCCATCCCCTGTTTTGACGTCCAAGACAATCGCATCTGCTCCGGAAGCGATTTTCTTGCTCATAATGGAACTGGCGATCAGCGGAATGGAATTAACCGTTGCTGTAACATCGCGAAGACCATATAGTTTTTTATCTGCGGGAGTTAGGTTTCCGCTTTGGCCTGCCACGGCTACTTTGATGCGATTGACGGCATCAATGAACTGCTCTTTTGTAATTTCCGTATGAAAGCCAGAGATCGCCTCCAGCTTATCAATAGTCCCTCCGGTGTGCCCTAAACCGCGCCCCGACATTTTGGCGACGGGAACGCCTGCCGCTGCAACCAAAGGACCCAACACTAAGGTGGTCGTATCTCCTACCCCGCCGGTACTGTGCTTGTCAACTTTGATCCCTTCAATTCCAGATAGGTCCACTTCCTCGCCGGACTTCACCATGGCCATCGTCAGATCAGCGATTTCTTGCGCATTCATCCCCTGGAAATAAATCGCCATCGCCCATGCCGATACTTGATAATCGGGAATGGTTCCCTCGGTGTAGCCTTTAATTATAAAATCGATTTCTGGCTTTGTGAGTGCCAGCCCGTCTCTTTTCTTTTGAATCAGATCCACCATTCTCATTGCTTTCACCTCTTAGTATGTACTTTACTGTCTGTTCATTGTACGGTTCCGCAGCATTGTAATAAATACCAATGCTAAACCAATCAGAGTCATCCCTGACATCGCAGCATATAATACTTGGCCGTTATAGGTTTCAAAGATCCATCCGGCTATGATAGATCCTACAATTCCCGCGATGCCAAAGAAAACCGCTGCGAAGACGGTCTGCCCTGTAGACTGCAGTTCCTCGGGAATCAAGCGATACAGATACTGAAGAGAGGCCAAATAGTAGATGGCAAAGGTCAGTCCATGAAATAATTGCAGGTAGGATACCAACACGGGATCTGCCAATAAAAAGCATAAGACCCATCGGACACAATAAAAGACGCCCGCCCACGCCATAAGCTGCAATTCATTCCCCGTCCGCAGCCATCGCATGCTTAGGCCAAACACGACGGCTTCGCTTGTGGTGGCAAAAAACCAAGCCGTACCGATAGCTGCTGTGGATCCGCCCAGATCTTCAATATACATCCCGACAAAACCGTCATTAATTCGGTGGGGAATCGAGAGCGTGAGGATGACGAGCAGAAACCATAAAATCTCTTTCCTTCGAAATACAGCCCAAATGGAGCGAAGGGAAACCGGCTTAGACGATGAAGGAGCGTCAGTTAACCGCAAGCATGTAAGAAGAGCCATGACTCCGAATCCTAAGAAAAACCATGATATGGTTTCCATGCCCAACGGTTCTAGCATATATCCCATCAAAAGAGCTGTTGCAGCGAAGCCTAACGAGCCGAAAGATCGAATCGTGCCAAAAGAAATGCCATAAACCTCAGATACTCGATAGGATAGTCCATCCGTCAGGGGACTGATCGGGGAGATAAAGAAATTAAAAGCAATCACCCATACGAGCATCCAACCAAAAGTATCGGCCTGAAACATCACCGTACCGACGATGACCGTGGCCAAAAGAATGAGAAGCAGGACTTGCTTAACCGTTTTATACTTGTCGCTCAAATATCCCCACAGAGGTGGAGATAGGATAGAAATAATCGGACCTATCCCCAATAAAAAACCTATTTGTACTGGGGTAATCCCTTTAAACGAAAAATATACAGGCAAATAAGAAATGAAGATGGAATTGATAGCGTAAAAAAAATAATTATAAGCTACTAAAGAAATAATGGGTCCTTGAAACACGTTTCTCCTCCGTTCTCTTGCTACCCATCATATTACACTTTTTCTGGTTTATTCTACCACTATATTTAGAAAAAAAAACTGGTCCTTTCTGTAAAGGACCAGTTTACCCATTTAATCTCTTCCATAGCTTACATCTTTATCCGGATGCATAAAAGGAACACCTTGAGGATTGATCCCTTCTTCAATCATTTCCGCATTTTCACTGGAATTGCATCCAATATCATTGGTAGGATGCACCCATCGGTCACCAGCCATAATGGCCGGGTCGACATCCGTACTCCAGTTATTTAACGGGGAGTTGGGCGAATCGTAAAAGCTATCACCAATGACTACTCCAAATTCATTGACAAAAGGCGCTTTGATGTCCGACTTGGACTGATTGTAAGCCGGTGAATGCACCTGATGCGGGATGGTTTCTTCCATAGAAGGAGAATTTAATTTGCGCTGTTTCCCCCGATTTTTGCTGCTCATGCCATCACCTCTTCGAAAGGAGTATTCCTAGTGTTACCTAGGAGGTGAAGGCTTATGTAGTTAAACGCTCCCTTGGGATGAGCCCCATCTTCTCCTTGACATCGATCATTTTCTTTGTAGCATAATCGGAAGCTTGCTCCGCCCCGCTTAGAAGAATGCGATCGAGTTCTTCCGAGTCAATAAGTTCGCGATATCTGCTTTGGATAGGTTCCAGAAGGGCTACGACAGCGTCGGCCACATCGCTTTTGAAGGTTCCGTAGCCTACTCCTTGGTAACGGGAAACCAAATCCTCTACGGAAATATTTGCGCATAGCGAGTAAATGGTCAGGAGGTTGCTGATAGCTGGCTTGTTTGCCGGATCGAAACGGATCTCATTTTCGGAATCGGTTACGGCGCGTTTCACCTTTTTCACAATTTTGGAAGGCTCATCTAACAAGGCAATATAGCTGGCTTCACTTGGATTGCTTTTACTCATTTTTTTCGAAGGATCATCCAAGGACATCACGCGGCCCCCAACCTTTGGAATCATCGGCTCAGGGACAACAAAGGTCTCTCCGAAACGATTGTTGAATCGCTGGGCAATGTCACGAGTCAATTCCAGGTGTTGCTTTTGATCTTCGCCCACCGGAACATGAGTCGCATCGTACAGCAAAATGTCAGCCGCCATCAGCGCTGGGTAAGTCAATAAGGAAGTATTGACTACCTCTTTGCCTTTCGATTTATCCTTGAATTGCGTCATCCGTTCCATTTCCCCCATGTACGATACGCACTGCATCAGCCATCCTAGTTCCGCATGTTCTTTGACATGAGATTGAACCATCAAGGTGGATTTGTTCGGATCGATTCCGACAGCCAGGAATAACGCGGCTACAGAACGGACATTCTGGCGAAGGGCAACAGGGTCTTGCGGAACAGTCAAGGCGTGCAAATCAACGACACAAAACGTACAGTCCCCTTCATCCTGCAGTTCAACGAATTGCCTCAATGCTCCAATGTAGTTTCCAAGCGTCAAAAACCCGCTAGGCTGAATTCCAGAGAAGATCTTTTTCTTGCTCATAGTACCACTCCTTTTTTAAATGAAAAAATAAAAGGCCCCTCATCCAAAAAAGGGACGAGGGACCGCGGTGCCACCCTTGTTGATTGGTTCCTTCTGCAAGGATCCCAATCTACTCACTGTCTTCGATATCGTGAAGACATTCCGCCAAAGCCTACTCCTTTGCGTTTCGGTTTGGGGCTCAGAAGTCCATTCCATCCGGTCCTGTACCAGTTTCACACCAACCACTGGCTCTCTTCAAGCAGAACAACGAGTGTACTATTCTTCGTCAATGCCAATTTCTATATTATGGTTCACATTCTAGCCTACTTGACTTGAAAATGCAAGACAGATCGTTGCGCCCTAAATCGATTCTACGGGAACATCTCTTAGTGTCAAAGCCTGCTCTAAATCGGCGATGAGATCATCCGGATTTTCTAAGCCAACGGATAAGCGCATGAGTCCATCGGTAATTCCTCTGCGGTTCCTTTCCTCTTCCGGCATAGAAGCATGAGACATCTTGCACGGATAAGACAAGATGGATTCCACAGAACCCAGACTAACTGCAACGATTGGAAGCTTGATATGGCTCATGAGATTTCGAGCCGCAGCTCCGTCACCGACATCAAAGGTCAGAACGGCCCCGTGTCCTTCGGATTGAGCCGACTGGATCTCATGGCCCGGGTGGGACGGCAAGCCGGTATAGTAAACCTTTTTGACGTTCGGGTGGGTTTCTAGCCAACGAGCGATCTTTTCCGCTCCTTTTGTTGAGGTTTCCATGCGAACCTTGAGGGTCTTCAACCCGCGTAGAACGAGCCAGCAATCCTGTACGCCAAGGATTGCTCCAAAGGCATTCTGCAAAAAGCTTATCCGTTTCGCAAGGGAGCTGTCCTTTACGGCAACCAATCCGGCAACAACATCCGAGTGACCGGAGATAAACTTTGTCGCGCTATGGATAACAATATCGGCTCCTAATTCCAAGGGTCTTTGGTAGAAAGGTGTCAAGAACGTGTTGTCAACAATAGAAATCAACCCGTTCTCCTGCGCCCACTCCGCCACTCCCTTTACATCGGTCACCTTCAGCAAAGGGTTGGACGGAGTTTCAATATAAACGCCTTTGGTTTGCGGGGTCAAGGCCGCCTTGACCTTATCCAGATCGGTTGTATCTACAAACGAACAGGTGATACCCATCCGGCTTAATACCTCGGATAAGACACGGTAGGTTCCCCCATATACGTCCTCGCTCACAATCAAATGGTCTCCCGATGAAAACAATAGGAAAACCGTTGAAATAGCAGCCATTCCAGAGGAAAAAGCAAATCCTGCCGTACCGGCTTCCAATTCCGCAATCGTCTCTTCCAGGGCGTGCCGGGTTGGATTTCCCGATCGGGAATAATCATAAGCGCCTGGTGCATCTACATCAAACTGATGATAGGTGGAGGCAAGGTACATCGGGGTAGAACTAGCCCCTGTTTGCGCGTCGATTTTATGACGATTATGAATCAATCTTGTTCCAAAATCTAAACTCATTTGCTTTCCTCTCCCTTTCTCCACTCTATTTCTGAAGCCTTAAGCGCTTGATCCAAATCCTCAACTAAATCTCCCGCAAGCTCAATGCCGACCGAGAAACGAAGCAAACGGTCACATACGCCTACTGCATCTCGGACTTCCTTTGGAATGTCAGCATGGGTCTGAACAGCTGGATAAGTCAAAAGACTTTCCACCCCACCGAGGCTTTCAGCAAAGGAAATGAGCTTCAAATGCTTTAGCAAGCCGGGTACGAGCCCTGGATCGTTCACCCGGAAGGAGACCATCCCGCCTTGACCAGCGTACAATACATCGGTTACTAGCGGATGTTCCTTGAGGAAGGATACGATTTGCTTAGCGTTTTCGGTATGTCTTTCCATCCGCAGGGCCAATGTTTTCATGCCTCGGATCAGCAGCCACGAATCCATAGGTGCTAATACCGCTCCAATGGAATTCTGCAGAAAATAAATCTTATCCGATAATTCCTGTCCTTTGGAGACAATGAGTCCGGCTAACACATCGTTATGTCCCCCTAAATACTTCGTGGCACTGTGGAGCGAAATATCAGCGCCTTGCAATAGAGGCTTTTGGTAATACGGAGAAAGAAAGGTATTATCGACTATCGTTAATATATTATGGTTTTTGGCGACGTTAGCGATGCTTTCGATGTCCGCCGTAATCATCATCGGATTGGTTGGGGTTTCGATAAAGACAGCTGCAGTTTCCGGAAGAATGTGCTCCTGCAGATCCTTGCCTTCTTTTAAATTGACATAGCTGAACGACAATCCATTAGGCTTCCAAATCTGCTCAAATAAGCGATATGTACCGCCGTACAAATCAAGGGAAGCCACAATATGGTCTCCAGGCTTAAATAAGCCCATAATCACGTGAATGGCTGCCATACCGGAACTCATCGCAAATCCTCGGTCTCCGCCTTCGATGTCGGCGATGGCTTCTTCCAGCACGGTTCTTGTAGGATTTTTGGTACGAATGTAATCAAAGCCGGTGCTTTGACCTAGTCCAGGATGCAAAAAAGCAGTAGAGAAAGTAACAGGAAAATTGATCGCTCCTGTTTCTTTTTCTCTTCGGTTTCCTATCTGTACTAGCTTTGTCTCTAAATCCATGGTTTGTCCTCCTCATCTCTTTTCTCATGATGTCTGAATTATTGTTTCAACAATTTTATAACTTTAAAAGAAAAGCCCCTCTCAACTAGAAAGGGGCAGATCATCTTATCATAGAACGACCGACCCTTATCTATCAAAATGAACATCATTTTGTAGGAATTAGCACCGTGCTGTAAACTTTACACTAACAGCCGGTTGCCGGGCTTCATCGGGCCAGTCCCTCCGCCTTCTCTGGATAAGAGTAATGTATGAAATTCAACTAATTACCTGAAATTATATGGGGATAATCGACTTTTGTCAATGAATTCTTAGGATTTGGGCAAGTACCGCTTTTCCACGAGCTTTCCTGTTCCCCATATTGTAGCAATGCCCAGTCCTAATGTGACCAGCTTTAGCGGCTCCCGGATCAGCTGAGGCAAATCTGCTCCGATATAGGAAAGGATAAAGACCAGCACGGCTTTTCCTAGGAGGGTGGCCCAAAAATAGGTGTGAAACGGAATGGATGACAAGCCTGCCAGCACATTGATCAAACTAGACGGGGAAAATGGAAAGCACCGCAATAGGAAAAGGACTGAGAATCCATGCTTTTCAAACCATCGCGAACTTTTTTCTAGCCCCTTATACTTATGGAACAAAGGGGCGAGCCATTTATGCCCGATCTTTCGCACTAGCCAGAAAACAAGGAGAGAGCCGAAACTCGCTCCAAGCCAAGTAAAAACAAAGCCTTTTAAAAATCCAAAAGCAACAGCGTTTCCGGTGACAATAGCAAAAAGTGGAAGAAGAGGGAAAAAAGCTTCTACTATGGGAAGGATAAAAGCAACCGCAACACCCAACCCGCGATAGGCTTGAATTACCTGATATAAGTCTTCTAGCCTAATATCCATTGATTGAACCTCACAATACAAGTTGATCTTTTTGCTGGACTATGATTTAACTAAAATATACCATAGCTAGAGACAGGAGGGAAATTAGCACCATGAGGAAATGGCTGTATTCAGCATATATGTACTTATTCTTAATTACCCTTCTAGGTATTCTTTTGCGCTGGAAAATGGTAGCACCCATTTTTCCCGGGCTTCAATTTATGCATCTTGTCCATGCCCACTCGCATGTGGCTTTCTTAGGATGGGTTTATTTTCTAATCAATGCGGTAATTATTCGACATTGCTTTCCTGAAGGGTTTAATGAGAAGAAATCCACTAGGATCTATTACTTTTTGCTGCATGTTTCCGTTCTGGGAATGCTTATCTCGTTTAGTTACCAAGGGTATGGGCCCCTATCCATAGCCTTTTCTACTCTTCATGCTTTTTTATCTTATTACTTCGCTTTTCAGTTTTTTTCCCATCGCAAAAAAAAATGGCCTTGGTACGCCAAGTCCTTTTATCAGGCAGCCATTTGGTTCAATTTGTTATCCTCGCTTGGACCTTGGGGCCTTGCGATTGCGGGGGCAACAGGATTTGGAAATACGGAAATTAACAATTTTTTTATTTATTACTATCTTCATCTGCAATATAACGGTTGGTTCACCTTCGTTATTTTGGGTATGTGCTATCGTTTTGTTTCCATTGAGCAGACTTCGCAACGCAATTGGGCCAAGTGGCAATTTAGATTATTGGCAATTAGTGTAGTTCCTTCTTATTTATCTTCCACGTTATGGTTCTTTGATCATCCTATAGCGGTTGCTCTTGGATTAGCAGGGGCTGTTCTGCAATTTATTTCCATTGTCATGTTTTTAAGCCTAGTAGCTGGTCCGCTCTGGCGTCAACAGAATTCCCTAAGCTTGCAGCTGCTATTAGGTTTATCTCTTATCAGTCTCAGTGTGAAGGCTTTACTGGAACTGTTTGCAGCGTGGCCCTCCTTGGCTTATGCAGTTTATGAGAGCAGGCAGGTGATTATTGCTTATCTGCATCTCACCCTGCTGGGCTTTATTACAAGCTTTCTGTTGTTTTTCACCGGAAAGGAGTTTGCAGTAAGAAATTTGGCTATTCCTTCAGCAGCTTTCTATATCACCGGAACGGTCGGCATGATTTTCCTGCTGTTTTTAGCGGGTTTCTTCCAGTGGCTCCGATGGCCCATGCCCCAACCCATCTGGCTTGCCCTGCTCATGACCGGTGCACTCAGTGGTTTCGGTATGGCGGGGTTATTTTGGGATATCCATCGAGGCTTCCGTCAGGTATAGCCCCTATTACTGGACCTCACTCGATTTCGGGAGCTGAAGCTGAACCATCGTACCATCAATTTCAGGATAAATCTTAATTTTTCCGCCATGAGCCTCGATGATTTGTTTACAGATGGCTAAGCCGAGACCCGTTCCATTTTCTTTAGTAGAGTAAAAAGGACTAAAAATTTTCTTAATGTCATTGGAGCTGATCGGATTTCCATTATTAAAAAAGAGAACAAAAACCTTCTCGTCGCTATCCCTGCAGGCAATTCTCAGAATCTTCTCCCGCTGATCGGGATGGGCTTGGAATTCTTCGCAAGCATTTTTAATAATGTTAATGAAGGTTTGCTCCAATTCCTTGCTGTTTCCCTTAATGGTCGCATGGGACTCCAGCTGGACGATCGTCTCAATGCCCAAGCGAAGAAATTCAAATTCAAAGAGGGAGACGCATCGCTCAATGACCCGACATAAGTTAACTTCCTCAAACTCTCTATTTAGAGGGAGGTTCCTCCTCTTTGTAAGGGAAAGGAATCTTTCTAATATATAATCTAGCCGCTTCACTTCATCATCGATAATCGTATAGTAATGATGGATCTCTTGCGGATGGGGATGCATCTCATAGATCAGCTTGAGAAATCCCTTAATGCTCGTAATGGGGTTTCTCAATTCATGAGCCATACCAGATGCCATGTTCCCGATAGCATTGAACTTCTCCCTTTCCATCTGCTCTAGCTCCCATTGCTTTTCTTTAAACAGCCGAATCATGTATTCATCTACAAAACTGCTGATGATATTTACAGCCCTGGAGTGCAATTGCCCGCCGAAATGGGAATGGACAACCTGTTCCAAAAAACGATTCTTTAGCTCTGAACAGTCTTTTATTAACGTTTCTCCATCGTGAAAGTAAATGATGTGATGCTCCGCATACTGCCCTGCAAAATGCTTGACGGATTCGAAAGAGACCGTTTCGTCCTCAATTGCCTCAATGACAAACAAGAGAGCTTGCTGGAGGGTTTCCACCAATTCTTCTTTCTTTTCCTGAAAAAGAATTTCATAATTTATGGATTTTCCAAATACATCGGTGACATATTCATTTACAAAGGCAAGCAACTGCTCACGCATTTTACGGTCTGTTGATAGCATACAGGGTTACTCCTTAAAAAGATATGAGTAATCTATTTCTACAAAACAGATTAAATTCCTTCCTTTTTTACTTCTATACCCAAGTATTCCGTTGTTGACTTACGTTTCTGATTCCCCTATGATAAAATGGCTTTATAACGTGTAAATCGTAATGATTAGCACTAATATGAAAAAGACAGGAGGGTGACACCAGACCTGGTGAAGACCCATGCAGCCAATTATTCAGTGTAAAAATATAAATTTCAATTATAGTCAAAATGAGGTCTTAAAGGATGTCAATTTCATTGTGGAGCAAGGAGATTATGTGGGATTAGTCGGGCCAAACGGTTCGGGCAAGTCTACCCTTCTAAAAATCATCCTCGGTCTCGTTCAGCCTAAGGAAGGTGAGGTAAAGCTATTCAACGTCCCTGTCTCTTCCTTTAGAGAATGGCATAAGATCGGTTATGTTTCCCAAAAAGCAAACAGCTTCAATAGCGGTTTTCCTGCCACCGTATTCGAAGTCGTTTCGATGGGACTTTATGGGAAAATGGGATTGTTCAAAAGGTTAACTCGCCAACATAGGGATATTATTATGGAAGCTATCGACCAAGTCGGGCTTGCTTCTTTTGCAGCCCGAAATATTGGTAAGCTTTCTGGAGGCCAACAGCAACGTGCCTTCATTGCCCGTGCCCTGGTCTCTAAGCCCAGTTTGCTGATCTTGGATGAGCCAACCGTCGGAGTCGACACCGAATCGGTTGACCGTTTCTATCACCTATTGGGAAAACTGCATCAGGAGCACCGCTTAACGCTGCTTATGGTCACGCACGATATTGGCATGATGACCCACCATGTTAACAAGGTGGCCTGTCTCAATAAGCGTATCCATTTTCATGGAAATCCTAGTGACTTTCAAGCCAATCAGAAAGCGATTTTGGAAAATGCATATGGCTCACATATGAATTTAGTGGAGCACCGTCACTAGGAGGAATGTAAATAATCATGCTCGATCTCATTTTTCAATACGAATTCATGCGAAATGCCCTTTTTGCTGGTATGATTGTCGGAGTCATCTGTCCCGCAATCGGGGTTTTCTTGGTCGTTCGCCGATTATCCCTCATGGCCGATGCCCTTTCTCACATTACGCTTGCCGGGATTGCTGCTGGAATCCTGCTAGGTAAGAAGGTAAGCCTTTTTCAAGGGATAAACCCTATGTATATGGGGATGATTTTTTCTGTTGTTGGATCCTTATTAGTAGAACAGTTAAGGAAGGCCTATCGTTTTTATCAAGAGTTGGCCATTCCTATCATCCTATCTACAGGCATAGGCCTGGGAGTTGTTCTGATCAGTATTGCAAAAGGTTTTAATGTGGACTTGTTCTCTTACCTTTTTGGCAGTGTCGTCGCCGTAGGAAGCGGTGATTTATGGACGATCATTATCATAGGCTTAGCTGTATTGTGTTCTATCTTCTTGCTTTATAAAGAATTATTTGCTCTTTCCTTTGACGAAGAGTATGCGAGAATATCGGGGATTAAACGCGGGCTTGTCAATCTTATCTTTACAGTCATGGTAGCTCTTACCATTGCCATTTCCATGAGAATCGTGGGTATTCTGCTTGTTTCTGCCCTTATCACTTTACCTGTTGCAGCTGCTTTGCAGATTTCTCATAGCTTTAGGCAAACCCTTTGGCTATCCATCCTCTTTGCGGAGATTTCCGTACTTGGGGGGTTAACAGCGGCTTTCTACTTAGACTGGGCGACTGGCGGAACGATTGTCTTGTTCTCTGTTTTCTTGCTTTTATCAGTGCTTCTGTTCAAAAAAGTGATTCTAAAAGCAGATTAGAAAAATCCCCCTTTCCGTTGAGCGGCTAGGGGGATTGTCTCTTTATATTATTTAAACATATTGAATGCAGAAGTTCGGCTAGTTTCCCAAGACTCCATCAAACCCTTGTTGGTGTGCTTCACTTGATCAGTTAAGTTCTCCAGCAAGCCTTGAACTTCAGCACGAGTCTTTTGCTGTTGCTCAATCAAGCTGAGCAAAGTAGATTCCAATTGCTCCAAAGACTTGCCAAACATGCTGTTGCTGGCTTTGCCAGGAGTTCCATAAAGCTGTTGAACTTTATTAAGCACATCTTCTGCACGCTTGTTCCAATCTTCAACATTTTTAGAAACGGCTTCGCCATTTACGTTTTTCACATTATCCAATACGTTAGCCTTTACGTCGGAAACAAACTTGCTTAACTCGCTCTCAAGCTTTTCGATATTATCCTTCGTTTGCTGCCATGCTTCCTTTTGGCGCTCAATCGCTTGAATAGTTACAGCTTCCATTTCGCGCTGATATCCATACATTAATTTTACGCTGTTTAACCATCCATCCCACATTGTGTCGAATACATTTACCGGATTAGTAAGTTCATTCTTTTTTGCTTGTGCAGTTGCCATTTTTACATCCTCCTAAAAAATAAGTAATTTTTTTTTATATGACACAGCAATTGCTGAATCATTCCAGGTCGTCGTCGTTATTTTTATTTTTCCTTGGGTTGGGGACATTAGGAAGTCCCATAAAGAACTGAGTATACATATTGAAGAACTGATCAAGCATGCTCTGGTATTGGCCTAATGCTTCAGCCCAAGATTCCAAATATTGTGTACCTGCATCTGTAAGGGAATATACCCTCTTTGCCGGACCTCCTGAGGTGGTATCCCATTCCGACTTGACAATATTCTCTTTCTCCAATTGGCGAAGGGTTCGATATACATTTCCTTGATCTATAGAGTGAAACCCAAATTTGACCAACTGCTGGATTAACTCATAGCCATGTGCATTCCAACCTTTTAAGCTCAGCAGTAGAACGGGAACCATCATATTTTTAGGCGGCCCGCCGGGAATATTCCACTTTTCGTCTTCTTTGACATCCTTCCCTTTATCCTTACTGGCCGACATTTGCATCACCTACAAAAATTGTAATTTGCTTCTATGTGTAATTTACACCTATGTGGTCAGATCTGTCAAGTATTGCCACAAGAAAATTTGATTCATGTCCATTCCGAGCCTTGTCATCAAGGGTAAACTCTTAGTTTGGATAAAGCCCTATATAATTTATGAACTTATCTAATACTATACATTTTACATTTATCTAAGGTATAAAATCTGACAGTATCAAAAGTTAAAACTGATTTTATTCGACAATTTTTGATAACGAACGATGGATTATTCATAGAATTGTCGAAGGTTTTCGATTGTGTTCCGAAGAAGCATTTACTATAATTTTCAATGTAAGCAAAAAGGGTCCCATTTTTCGACAGAAAAAAATAGTTGCACCAAAAAAAGCTTCCTCTAAAGGTGGTCTGGCTAGTCTGAGATGCTACAACGAAGCTTTTTTTACAAAAAGAAGAAGAAGGAGATGAAACCATGAGCCAGCAAATGCCCTTTGATCCTTTTGCGTTATGGAAGCAATTCTATGACAAGGCAGAGGAACAATGGAGTCAGACGATGGATGAAGCTATGCACAAGGAAGAGTTTTCCAAATTGATGGGGCAAAGCTTAAACAGCTACTTGCAGTATCAGAACGTAGCCCGTCAATCTGCTGAAAAATACCTCGAGCAGGCCAATATGCCTTCACGGCAAGACGTCGCTAACGTGGCATCCTTAATCGTGAATGTTGAATCCAAGCTTGATAAGTTAGAAGAAGAGGTCATTGATGCCCTTAATCAAAGCGATTTGTCAAAGGAAGTTAAGACCTTGAAAGCTGATATGGCAAAACTATCGAAGCGTTTAGATCAATTATTTGATATTTTGGAAGCCAAATCGGAGATTGCTGCTACAAAGGAAAGCAAATCCCCAGAAACGGCTGAACCTAAATCCAAATAAACTTATAACTTTACTAGATATATAAATATCAATATAAAAAAACAACCTGAGAGGATGTATGAAGATGAAAACACTCGACAATAAAGTAGCTATCGTTACCGGAGGATCTCGTGGAATTGGAAAGACTATCGCATTAGAATTAGCTCGCAATGGCGCTAAAGTTGTCATTAACTATAACAGCAACGCAGATGCTGCAAACGAAGTAGTAAAAGAAATCGAAGCTTTAGGATCTGAAGCTTTCGCAAGCCAAGCAGACGTTTCTGATAACGCTCAAGCAAAAGTATTAGTAGAAGAAACAATCAACCGTTTTGGTAAAGTAGATATCCTTGTTAACAATGCAGGGATTACTCGCGACCGTTCTTTCCTTAAGCTTACCGAAGAAGCTTGGAGAAAAGTTATTGACGTTAA
Source organism: Ammoniphilus soli (assembly GCF_040813775.1). NCBI lineage: Bacteria > Bacillati > Bacillota > Bacilli > Caryophanales > Paenibacillaceae > Ammoniphilus > Ammoniphilus soli. Next base: position 167,675 of record NZ_JBEGDL010000010.1, on the reverse strand, counting down.
CCTAAACAGTGCTTTCAATACAACAAGTGCCGTTCTTCCTCTTATGGTAGAGCAAAAATACGGACGTATCATTAATATTAGCTCCATCATTGGACAATCCGGAAACGTTGGGCAAACCAACTATGCCGCTTCTAAAGCAGGTCTTATCGGATTCACGAAGTCCCTTGCTCTAGAAATGGCTAACAAAGGTGTTACTGTTAACGCCATCTGCCCAGGATTTATCGAAACAGAAATGGTTGCTGAAATTCCAGCTGAAATCCTAGAAAAAATCGTATCTAAGATCCCTCAACGCCGCCTTGGGCAACCAAGTGAAATTGCTCGTGCAGTATGCTATCTCGTAACTGATGGAGACTACATCACTGGACAACAGTTAAACATTAACGGTGGACTTTACATGTAATAATCTGTTGTAAATCAACAGAAAAAAGTGGAGGGTAACATAAAAATGATCATTTCCCCAATTAAAGAATGGGAAGATATTTTGGGTATGGTTCCCGAAGAGTTAAAGAGCCAAATGAATCGCGCGAAACGCTTTAATGAAGTGATGTTTGTTGAGCCCGAGCCTCAAGTCTACCAAACTCCAAAGGAAGTCATCTGGACTAAAAATAAGGCGACGCTCTATCGTTTTGCGTCTCACTTGCCAAAAACCCAGCGCGTACCATTGCTTATGTTTTACGCGTTAATCAATAAGCCCTACATTCTTGACTTAGCTCCTGGCAACAGCTTGATTGAGTATCTAGTGAATCGTGGCTTTGATGTTTATCTCATGGATTGGGGTACACCTGGTCCTGAAGATCGTTACATGAAGCTCGATGACTATATCATGGACTATATGCCGCTTGCTGTGAAAAAAGTGCTTCGTCATAGTGGTGCGGATGAAGTCTCTGTACTGGGTTATTGCATGGGAGGAACGATGACAGCGATTTTCTCTGCTCTTCATTCCCATTTGCCAATAAAGAATCTTATATTCATGACGGCCCCAATTGACTTCTCTGAACTTGGTTTGTTTACAAACTGGTTAGATGAACGATATTTCAATCTTGATAAGATGGTAGATACGCTAGGCAATGTTCCCCCAGAAATGATTGACTTGGGGAACAAAATGTTGAAGCCTCTTGTCAACTTCTATGGCCCTTATGTCAGTTTGGCTGAACGTGTGGAAAATAAATCCTTCGTTGATAGCTGGAAGTTGATGCAAAAGTGGGTTGGCGACGGAATCCCATTCCCTGGAGAAGCTTTCCGCCAGTGGATCCGTGATTTCTACCAGAATAATAAGCTTATTAAAGGTGAGTTAGTTATTCGCGGCCAACGTGTCGATTTAAAGAATATTAAAGCCAGCGTGCTGAATATTGGAGCGACTCGTGACCATATTGCTCAACCAAAACAATTAGAACCGCTGATGGATGCTATTTCAAGTCAAGACAAAACATTATCGCTTATGCCTACTGGCCATGTATCGATCGTGTTTGGACGTCAAGCCTTGAAGCATACCTATCCGACTATCGGAGATTGGTTAGCTGAGCGTTCGAGATAGCAAGAAAACTTGGCTGCGACAAGCTACAAGTTTTCCTCGTGCTGTCCAAATGACGTAACAAAGTTGTAAATTCTAACAGTATAAAAAAGCCTTGAATTTGCTCTACGCAAGTTCAAGGCTTTTTTGCATTTCTAAAACAAATCTAGACTTTCTTCTTCCTTAGCATATGCAGAAGCGACCACCAATTCCGTATTTTGAACGGCCTCTTCCACCAAGCCCTCAATATCGAGATCTGCTTCAAATTTTTCAGCCTTTTCCACATTAGGACGAGTAACAGGTGACTTCGGAACAAAAATGGTGCAACAATCTTCAAAAGGAAGAATGGATGTTTCATAGGTTCCGATTTGATGGGCGATCCGAATGATGTCCGACTTGTCCATGGCGACTAGGGGACGAATCACGGGCATTCTCGTTACGTTATTAATCGTATACATGCTTTCCATCGTTTGGCTGGCCACTTGACCTAAACTTTCTCCTGTTGCAATTGCCAGAGCTTTTCTCTTGTGGGCAATTCTCTCTGCTATCCGCATCATAAAGCGCCGCATAATCGTAATCAGGTAATGTTCCGGGCATTTCTGGCGAATCTCAGTCTGGATCTTGGTAAAGGGTACCATATGAACCCTCATTTCCCCTGCTCCATATTGACTGACGATTCCTGCTAAATCCAGCACCTTCTGGCGAGCCCTTTCGCTTGTAAATGGGGGGCTTTCAAAGTGGATGCCTTCTATGCGTACACCCCTCTTCATGGTCATCCATCCGGCTACAGGGCTATCTATCCCTCCGGATAGCATAAGCATGGCCTTTCCGCTGCTTCCAACCGGCAATCCCCCATTGGCGGGTACATCTAAGCAATTGATGAAGGTTCCTTCATTTCGAATTTCTACTTTAAGCAGGACCTCTGGCTGCCGAACATCTACCTTAAGACCCGGCATGTTCTTCAGCACATATCCGCCGATGAAGTTATTCATCTCCATAGATCGATGCGGAAAGCGCTTATTCGAGCGATTCGTTTCTACCTTAAAGGTTTTGGGCTGAGGGCTGACATCCTGCATGACGCTTAATGCTGCCTGTTGGATAGTCTCCAGCTCAAAGCTGTCTATTCTTTTGGTTGGGCTAAACGATGTGATGCCAAAGATCTTCTTGATTTTCGGTTCGATTTCGCTGTAAGGGGCCCCATTGAGTGAAATATACATTCTTCCATAGGCTTTCTCAATTTCGGCCTGCGGAAAGTCTACCAAGCTTCGTTTGATATTTGATATCAGCTGTTTTTCAAACATCCCTCTATTTTTACCCTTAAGGGCCATTTCGCCGTAACGGATTAGTATATCATCGTAATTTACCATAGAAACTCCTTTATGTTACCTTTAACATCTGTTTTAATTGAGGCACGACATCATAGAAAATGGTGAGAAACTGTTCGACTTCAGTCATGGTATTCATATATGAAAGGCTGATCCGAAGACTGCTCCTTGCATTCGCCTCTCCTGCGTTCATGGCCATGAGTACACGGCTAGGTCGGTCTACTTTAGAAGAGCAAGCGGATTTCGTCGAGACAAAGATCTGCTTATCTTCCAGCGCATGGAGAATAACTTCTGATTTCAAGCCAGGCAGAGAAATATTAACGATGTGAGGTGCCCCTTCACGCGGGGTGTTCATGCGGCACCCCTCCCATTGATTCAAGCTTTCCCAAATCCGATTCCGCATTTCAAATAGGGTTTGAGGATTTGAATCCAGCTTTTCTTTGGCCATTCTCATTGCTTTCACCATACCTACAATGGCAGCCAAATTTTCGGTACCGGAACGCAACCCGCCCTCTTGTCCCCCGCCTACCATTATTGGCGAAAGCTCTATTCCTTTTCTGACGAAGAGAAGACCCGTCCCTTTTGGCCCGTGAAATTTATGGGCGGATAAGGATACCAGATCAGCCCCCCACCGGTTCGGCTCGACAGGCAGCTTCCCAAAGCCCTGAACGGCGTCTACATGGAAAAAAAGCTTTGGATATTTCTTTAATCGATTCCCAATTTCCTCTATGGGCTGTACACTGCCTACTTCATTGTTCACATGCATGATGGAAACTAAAATAGTGTCAGGGCGGATCGCTGATTCCACGTCATCCGGATCAATCACTCCTGCTTCATTTACCGGCAAAACCGTTAATTGAAACCCAAAGTCCTCTAATTGCTTGCAAACATCAAAAACGGCAGGATGCTCGATAGCCGTCGTAATGATATGTTTTCCCCGATTCTGATATTGGAAGGAGACCCCTTTGATTGCCATATTATTGCTTTCTGTCGCCCCTGATGTAAACGCAATCTCCCCCGGCTGTACGCCGAGAAACTTGGCAGCTAAACTTCGTGATTGATTTAAGATTTTCTCGGATTCTACACCAAGATGGTGGAGCGAAGACGGGTTTCCGTAATACTTTTGCATAACCGATGTCATGGCTTCCACGACTTCTGGATAAGGCGCTGTCGTGGCTCCATTATCAAAATAAATCATAGGCACCTCCTTTCTGGATTTCAGACCTATATGTACTTTTAAAATTATTATTACCCGATAGTATGGAAGAAAAAGCTAACTCACATTATAACTTATCCCAACCGAAGCGGACAACTCCATAACACCTTCCATAATGACAAAAAGTCCCTTTAAATTCTATTTACAAATCCCTTTTAACTTGTTAGAATTATCAATAAATTACAAATGGTTATTACCATACCGCGGTGATGCAGAGAGAAAACTTAATCCATGAATGAGCTGGAGGGTTCCATCATGACAGTTACAGTGAAGTCAGAAGTTTTAAAGCAACTAGAAGAGCAGGTCCTATCGCTGCAAATCCAATTGCAGCAATTGAACCAACAAGAAGAAGGGTTTGATTGCCTGGATAGCGATTATTATTTAATGGAAGTATATAATGGATAGCTGATTCAAAAAAGTTAAAGGGGCTTGATTGCAGGGTAAAGATTCGTTACCTTGGCATCAGGCCCTTTTCCAATATTTATCCAATGATGCCAGCTCCTTCCCCCATTACAATAGAGGTAGGAATTTCAATCTTTAGATCAAAATGGATGGGAAGGGGTTTTTCACCATGATTCAACACCGATGGAAGAGATGGGTAGGAAAAGGTTTAGTGGCTGCTTTGCTTCTGGGCGGCACGCAAGCTGCCTATGCACAAAGCTATACTGTACAGCGTGGGGATACCTTGTTTTTGATTTCTCAGAAATACGGAATTACAGTAGACCAATTGAAAACAGCGAATCAGCTAACGAGTGATGAAATATGGGTGGGAACGACACTCACTATTCCGCCTAAACAATTCACCTATACCGTACAGGCTGGAGATACGCTTTATCTTCTCAGTCAGCGTTTTCAAACGACGATTGATGCATTGATTCAGCTCAATAGCTTAAATTCTACAGGTCTGCTCGTTGGACAGAAGCTGCAGATTCCCGAGTCTGCGGCCCCAAGCCGAATCAATAACGGAACAGCCTATATCGTAAAATCGGGTGATATGCTTTGGAAAATTGCTCAGGTGCACAATACAACAGTGGAGGCCATCAAGCAAGCCAATAATCTAAGCAACGATTACATAGAGGTGGGACAAGCCTTAAAAATACCTAGTCCCACAGCACCAGCGCCTGCTCAGCCAGCTCCTCAACCCGCACCTGAGGTCAAAGAAGGTCCATGGATCGAATATCAAACCTACACGGTACAAAAAGGAGAAACGGGCTGGACCATATCCTTGAAATTCGGGATTCCTTTTTCCGAGTTTCTTCAACTGAATAATATGACAGAGAAAAGCATACTATCCATTGGCCAGCAAGTGAAGGTAGCCATTCATCATGTACCCGTAAAGCCCGCTGTCAGTCCTCAAGCAGGAGAATTGCTCGATTGGAGCACCGAAGCTCAATATGTATTCCCAATTGGAGCAACAGCCAGAGTGACGGATATTGCAACCGGGAAGAATTGGAATATTAAGCGGACTATCGGTGCTTTCCATGCGGATTGCGAGCCGCTTACATCAAGCGATGCTGAAACAATGAAAGCGGTTTGGGGAGGCAATTACTCTTGGTCGGTTCGTCCGGTTATTCTCGAAGTTAATGGCCGACGACTAGCCGCATCCATGAGCTCTATGCCTCACGATATTCAGTACATTACAGACAATAACTTTAATGGTCATTTCGACGTCCACTTTTTGAACAGTTTAAAGCATGTGGACGGCCAAATGGATCCTAAACATCAAGCGGCTGTGAAGGTGGCTGCGGGAGTACAATAGGATTTTTTTGAAAAAAGAGATTGGGCAACTCGCGTTCTCACGACTTGCCCAATCCCCTCCTAAATACTCTTACCCCACGATCACCGCATACATAACCCCAGGACCATGGACACCAATAGTCAGATCGTTTTCAATATCCGCCGATCGGCTAGGACCGGTTACAAAATGGACGCCAGCCGGCATTTCTCCCTGTTGATTGAGTTGGCTCACTTCCTTCAGCGCTTCTCCCAATCGTGTTTTTAAGCGATCGGCTTTGATAATGGCCATGAATGCCGTAGGCAGCAAGCTGGTCGCTCTTCCCTTGAATGGACTTGACATGACAAGGATGGTGCCGGTGTGCGCCACAGCATAATCTACCACCCCAATTCCGATGTCACTCCCCGCTGCTTTGGCCAACAGCTCTTCTTCTCGTTCCGGATTCCAATAGGTCACTTCCACGTCTGGACCTTGGTCCTCTAACTCCATGCTTGACAGTTCTGGTTGATCAAAACAAAGTAAGTATCGTGCTTCCATGGACTTCACGACGTTTCTGATATAAGCCTTCGCTTCCTCCATATTAGAAACCCGTGTGGCTTCCCCGCCTACCTTCTGCCAATTTTCCATAAACAAACTAATTTTTTCTTCCAAGGAAAGATCATAACTTGCCCAAAATGGTGGAGCTCCTCGGAAAGGATGCTCCGGTGGCTTTGTGCAACGCTCTCGCCCAAGACGACCTGCGATGTTTTTCATAAACGCTTCTTGTCTTTGTTTGGACACTTGCTCAAGCTCAGCTAAGTAATCGGATTTAGCCATCGTTCTTTTCACCCTTTCCGCGTGAAGCTAGAATCTGTTCCATTCTTTTTTTCATTTTAGGGTCCATCTCTTGAAGTTCAGCCTGAACATCCAAATCCAGGGCTTTCCAGGAGTCTCTAAAAGACCGTTTGGCTATGCTTGGCGCGAACCGTTTCGAGGTCCATCCTTTTAGCGGACCTACTTTAGACTTGATCATTCCCTTGTTAACGAGAGGCAACTGACCAATACTACCTACTTTCAAGGAAAGATGGTAACGTTTATGGCTGGACATTACATATCGGTAACCTTTAAACGCAGCCCTCTCTGATGGGGCGGTGTAGCCCTGCTCTGCTTTTTTCCTGCGCAGGTAAACGAGCATATCGTGCAGCGGAATTTTGACCGGGCAGGCTTCCCAGCAAGCACCGCATAAGCTAGAGGCGTTGGCGATATCGTCCCATTCCGCGACATTGCCGTTTAAAGCTGGCGTCAATACTGCCCCTATGGGGCCGCTATAAACCTTGCCATAGGAATGACCTCCAATATGGCGATAGACCGGACACGCATTCAAACATGCTCCGCAGCGAATGCAATTAAGCAATTCTTGGAATTCCGGATCACCAAGCTGCAAAGACCTGCCATTATCTAAAATAATTATATGCATTTCTTCTGGTCCGTCACTGTCCTCCGAACGCCTTGGGCCCGTAATCACGGACATGTAAACGGTCAGCTTTTGTCCGGTAGCGGAGCGCGGCAACAGCGTAGCCATGACCTCCAGGTCATCAAGTGTCGGTATGATCCTCTCCATCCCCATAAACGTAATCTGCGTCTTCGGTACGGTACTAACCATCCTAGCATTCCCTTCATTGGAAAAAAGGGAGATTGATCCGGTTTCCGCAATGGCAAAGTTACACCCTGTCATGCCTATTTCCGCTTCCAAAAACTTCTCCCGCAGCTTGGCTCGGGCAAAACCGGCCAATACCGATGTATCCGCGGGAAGCTGCTGGCCAGCTTCCTTGGAAAATAGGTCGGCCACCTGCTGCTTATTTTTATGGATGGCTGGAATAATGATATGGGAAGGCGTTTCCCCCGCCAGTTGAATAATATATTCGCCCAAATCGGTTTCCACCGCTTCGATTCCTGCATCCTCAAGCGCATGGTTCATATGAATTTCTTCCGAAACCATGGACTTGGACTTCACCACAGATTTCGCTTGCTTCGCTTCAGCGATCTTCATCGCAATTTCCACTGCTTCTTCACTCGTGGAAGCAAAATGGATATGAGTTCCTTGAGCTCTGGCATTTTCGATAAACTGGGTCAAATAATAGTCTAGATGGGCAATGGTGTGCAGCCGGATCTGTCTGCCCCGTTCCCTCCACTCCTGCCAATTTCCTTGCTCTTCTGCCGCTGTTTTTCGGCCTGTTCTTAGCTTCTCCGTGGTAAACCTTACGGCATTTCTAAGAAATTGATCATTTAAGGCAACTTTTGCACGTGCTACAACACTATTTAATGTGGGTGTACTCATACCTTAGCTTTCACCCCTTCATATAAAAGTTCGATGAGGTGCATCACCCGTATAGGCGTGCCTTTATAGTGAAGGTGCCCCCCGATATTCATCAGACAGCCCATATCCATTCCGACTAAGACCTCAGCTTCGGTTTCGAGAACATGCTGTGCTTTTTCTTCGACCATTGCTCCAGAGATCTCTGACATTTTCACCGCGAATGTTCCGCCGAATCCACAGCAATCTTCTCCTGATGGCAGCGGTACCAATTCAAGCCCTTGAACATGCTTCAAAAGCTCTAATGGCTCATCTTTCACTCCGAGCAGCCGAGTTCCATGACAGGAGGGATGATAGGTGACTTTATGCGGAAAATAAGCTCCCAAGTCTTTTACTTCTAATACTTGAACGAGGAACTGGGAGAATTCGTAGGTTTTATCTATAAATTTTTTCGCTCTTTTTAGCTGAATCGGGTCATTCTCAAACAACTTTTCATAGTTGTGATGAATCATGCCCACACAGGATCCAGACGGAGAAACAACAAAATCGCTATCTTCAAAAGCATCCAATAAGGTTATCGCAGCCCCTCTTGCATCTTCCCAGTAACCGCTGTTAAAGGCTGGCTGGCCACAGCACGTTTGAACCTCCGGGAAACTTAGCTTCACCCCATACTTTGCCAAGATTTTGGTCATGGCTTCCCCCACTCCAGGATAGATGCCATCTACCAAACAGGTAACGAACAGGGAAACTTTCATTCCGTTAACCTCCCTTTTAACTGACCTGATCAAATGCCCTTCAGGTCATCAGATGTGTGTTGTGAAAAGTATACTGCATTTTCTAGAAGATGAACAGCGTTTTTTTGGAAAAGAAAAAGGTTCAGGTAATCACCATGAACCTTTCTAGGAATCCTTTAGCATAAATTCTTCGACACCGCGCAGATGGTTAAGCATCGCTTCTTGTGCCTGCTCTACGTTTTGCATGCGTATTGCCTCATAAATATTCCGATGGTCCTCAAGAAGCTTTTCCCCTACGCCTTCCCTATCGTACATCTGCTGCCGGGAGGCTTTCATGGTTCTTTCCATCATCTCGGAGATGGAATGCATCACCGAAACCAGCATTTCATTATGAGAAGCTCGGGCAATGGCAAAATGAAAACTCCAGTCCGCCTCGTCTCCTTGCTCCCTTAGGTTTCCATGGTGAGCTTCTTCCATTTTGTCTAGCGCTTCCCCGATCGCACGCAAATCATCAGTGGTTCTTCTTTCCGCAGCCAGGAGAACAATTCCAGATTCTATCACTTTGCGAACCTCATATAGGGAGCTTATATCCTGCTTGGTGACAGGCCTGATCGACTCTAGCGTTGTTTTTAGCTCTTCTGGCTCAAAGCGGGTGACAAAGGTTCCTTCGCCTTGCCGAATGGTGACCAGTCCCATTGTCTTTAATGAACCTATGGCTTCGCGGATCGTGGATTGCCCCACACCGAGATTTTCCCCAAGCTCTCTTAATGACGGCAGACGTTCACCTGACTTATAAACACCTGAGATGATCTGATCGCGTAGATAATCAGCTACCTCTTCGTAGGTTTTACGCACTTTAAACTGCGGCTTCATTCGACACCTCAATGCTGATTTATGATATGGGAAAAATTATATCATACAAAACTTCATTTTCCCATCCGGTGTCTGATGAAGGATTTATAAAGCGCGGTCCAAGAGATCCATAATATGAATGGCTTCCATCTTTCCTTCCATTCCCGCCCTTATTATTCCATTCTTCATTTGCAGCAGGCAGCCAGGATTCGAAGTGACCACGAAGTGGGCCTTCGTGTCTTTCACATGTTCCATTTTTCCATCTAAGATTTGCATGGACATATCATAATTCGTAATATTATAAATCCCGGCAGAGCCGCAGCAGCTGTCGGCATTTGCCAGCTCTACATACTCTACTCCCGGGATGCTGCGCAGCAGCTGACGCGGCTGATTCCGTACACCTTGCCCATGAGCCAAATGGCAGGAGTCTTGATAAGTGACCCGAGCATTCAATGACTTACTGAATGTGATGGGCGGAAGCTCAGCGAGGAGCTCATTGGCATCACGCATCTTCGTGACAAAGGCCATGGCACGTTCTTTCCACGCTGGGTCGTCATGGAACCAATGATGATACTCCTTCAAGGCAGCACCGCAACCGCCGGCATTGTTAACGATAAAGTCTGCATTTACCCGTTCAAAAGCTTCAATATTGCGTTTCGCTAAATCCTTTGCCCCTTCCTTTTCACCCGAGTGAGCATGCAAAGCACCGCAGCAAGATTGGTTCTCCACAAACACCACGTCACATCCTGCTTTTTGGAGAAGGCGAGCCGTGGCCTGGTTGGTTTCGTAGAACATCACATCTTGTATGCAGCCTGTAAACAAACCAACCGTATAACAGGTTTCCTTCTCTGCCTTCACCACCGGCTCTCTTTTCTTCCTTTCCCACGGGGAAGCTATGGTTTTCACGGCTTTCTGCATTTCAGCCATCGGCTTAGGGAGAATGTGAATTAATCCGGTTTTATCCGCAAGCTTTTGCATACCGGTCGCTTGAGCCGCCCATAAGGCGGTACCTAAAAGCTTCATTCGTGTCGGCTTGGTAAATAATTGGTCAAAAACAATGGTGCGAATGATGGATGGCTTTTCTTTGGTCTTCTTATTTTCCTCAATCACTTCACGAGCCGTTTCCACTAGGCTTCCATAAGGGACTCCAGCCGGACAAGCCGTTTCACAAGCTCTGCATCCTAAGCAAAGGTACATATTTTTTTCAAATTCTTCTTCAAGAGCCAGCTGTTCCTTGGCAACGCCCTTCATCAGCGCAATTCGACCGCGAGGGCTGGCATACTCCATTCCCGTTTCACGGTATGTAGGGCAAGCTGGCAAACAAAACCCGCAATGCATGCAATTCATGATCTCATCCATATTAAACTTGGCTAAAAGCCCATTGTTAGACTTTATCATCTGATCCGAATCGCATGCAGGCTTCTGTCCCTCTGACGTTTTTACCATGACACTCATTACTGTTTCACCACCACTCTGCGTCTTTCGCTATTAGCAAACATTTTTCCAGGATTCATGATATTATTGGGGTCAAATGCCGCCTTGAGCCTTTTCATGAGCTCGACGCCCCCATCGCCGACTTTTAGGCTAAGATAATTCATCTTGGCCATTCCGACTCCGTGTTCCCCCGTAATGGTTCCTCCCATGCGGATGGCAGCACGGAAAATCTCGTCAAAAGCTTGCTCTACACGGTGGATCTCCTCTTTGTTCCGCTCATCCGTCATACAAGTAGGATGAAGGTTCCCATCCCCTGCGTGCCCGAACGTACAAATCTGGACCTGATATTTTTCTGACACTCGTTCTACTTCTTCCACAATCTCCGCCAAACGAGAGCGTGGAACGGTAGCATCTTCCAATATTGTGGTTGGACGAAGGCGGGATAAAGCGGCCAAAGCGGACCTTCTGGCTGCTAATAGCTTCGCCCCTTCTTCCGGTGTTCTTGCTACCTCGACTAGAGCGGCTCCCTCTTGCCGAGCGATTGCGGCAATGCGTTCAATATCAAGAACCACTTGATCCTCCACTCCGTCCTGTTCAATAAGCAGCATCGATTTCATATCCAGCGGCAAGCCCAGCTTAGCAAAGTCGTCGACCACCTTCATGGTTGACTGATCCATGAACTCCATCGTTGCCGGGATAATTTTTGAGGCAATGACCTTCTCTACAGTGCGCGCAGCATCCACTAGATTTCGAAAATATGCCACTAAAGTTCGTTTGGTTTCCGGCAGAGGCACGAGCTTGACGATAATCTCGGTAATGACGCCAAGCGTGCCTTCCGATCCAACCATAAGGCGGGTCATATCATAACCAGCTACATCTTTCACGTTTTTCCCCCCGCAACGAAGGATTTCTCCGGAGGGTAACACATATTCCAAGCCCATGATATAATCCTTTGTTACGCCATATTTCAGCCCGCGCATCCCACCTGCACATTGAGCCATATTTCCGCCAACGGTTGAGATTCTCATACTTCCAGGATCAGGAGGATAAAATAGCCCTACAGCTTCTACCGCTTTATGCAAATCTGCTGTTACCACTCCCGTACCAATGGTAGCGGTGAGGTTCTTTTGATCAATTTCATAAATTTTATTAAACCGGTTCATATTTAAGACAATGCCGCCTTGTACAGGAATCGTGCCTCCTGCCAAGTTCGTCCCTGATCCGCGAGGAACGATGGGAATCAAGTTCTCATTCGCGATTTTAAGAATCTCCGATACTTCCTGGGTGCTCCCCGGAAGAATGACGGCATCGGGCATCGATTGATAAATCGGAGTTGCATCATATGAATACGAATACAATTCATTTGGACTGTCCAGATAATACTTACTTCCCACAATAGAGATCAATTGATTTTTCAAATCTTGACTAATCATGAAAGATCCTCCCCCAAGTTAAATCATGTTAGCAGGTCATCAGACGAATTTTGTATTTTAACTCTATCATAAGTTCAGGAAATTGTGTAGAGTATTTATATTAATTACCCGGAGGAAAAATCATGAGCCTTTCGAAAAAAAGCTATGAAATCATTGCCGAAGAGCTGCAGCGCATCATCGATTCAGGACTAATCAAACCAGGAGAAAAGCTGGATACGATTGAAAACCTGGCTAAGGAATATCACGTGGGGCGTTCAACCATCCGGGAAGCGTTAAGTCAATTAAAAGCCCGTGGACTGGTAGAGTCTCGTCAAGGCGGCGGGACCTATGTGACCAGCCCAGTTCCTAGTGACTCCCTTTTTCAGGATCATGCCATATCCAATGCGATGGAGCTCACCCAACTCCTTCAGGTGCGTAAAATTTTGGAGGTGGGGTCTATTGAGCTTGCTGCCCAGTTACGAGGTCCTTCTCATATTGAAGAGTTGGAACGCATCCTCCTCCAGATGAAAGATGCCATCGGCAACGAGGAAATTAGCCAGGTATATGACGTTAATTTTCACCTTGCTATAGCTAAAGCGACTCAGAACCCCCTATTGCAATCTATGATGGAGGGGATATCGACTGTCATGACTCGGACGATACGTGATACGAGAAAGCTATGGCTCTATAGCAAGAAAGAGTCTGCCGACCGATTATTTGAAGAACACCAGAGAATGCTGCAAGCGATTATCAATCAGGATGCTGAAGGGGGCGCATTAGTGATGAGAGAACATCTCTCCCAAGTCGAATCGGTGTTAAAAGACAGTTAATCGAAGAGAGGCGCGCCTCTCTTATGGTAATCTTCAAAAGGCTGGAAAATTTTAAAATAGTACTTGTCAAACTCTACACCTCTTTTTATAATAAGGTCATCTGATGACCTCATCAAACTGCACATTGGTATCGCCAGTTATTCTGCACATGCTGTAAGCGATTTCAGGTCATGGGAGAAGTTTTCATTATTTGGGGGAGGGTTTAACCGTTTATGAGTACTGGACTTTTAGCATTTCTTTCATTGCTTCCGATTCTTTCAGTAGCCCTATTTCTTGTCGCCTTGCGATGGCCTGCAAGTAGAGCCATGCCTATTTGTTATATCGTAGCAGCTGGACTTGCTCTTTTTGTTTGGAAGGTTCCTGGCTCGCAAGTTGCGGCTGCTTCTGTAAACGGTTTAGTGACAGCTGGGACCCTGCTGTTCATCATCTTTGGAGCCATATTATTGTTAAATACCCTTCAGGAAAGCGGCGGGTTGCGCACCATCCGCCAAGGATTTACTGACATTACTCAAGACCGCCGCATTCAAGTGATCATTATCGCTTGGCTGTTCGGATCCTTCATCGAAGGAGCGGCGGGTTTCGGGACACCTGCAGCTGTTGCTGTTCCGCTATTGGTCGGGTTAGGGTTTCCGGCTATGGCAGCTGTCGTGGCGGGTATGATTATTCAGAGTACTCCCGTTTCCTTTGGGGCTGTAGGTACCCCCATCCTCGTAGGAGTCAATAGCGGACTATCATCCGATGAAGCTATCAAAACTTTTGCCGCCAACTTAGGTTATGGGGAGTGGAGCCAATTCCTGAACATGCTGGGAGCAAAAGTCGCTCTTCTTCACGCGATCGGCGGAACACTAGTACCCTTAATAGTAGTTGCTTTCTTAACGAAATTCTATGGGAAAAATAGGACCTTTACAGAGGGTCTTAAAGTGTGGAAGTTTGCCTTATTCTCTGCTTTCGCCATGACTATACCTTACTATTTAGTAGCGGTTTCGCTCGGGCCGGAATTTCCATCGATGGTTGGCGGATTAATCGGACTCGCCATAGTGATCACCGCTGCAAAAACTGGATTTCTTATGCCTCCTAAAGCTGAGGTTTGGGACTTTGATAAGAAAGAAAACTGGGATGTTTCCTGGAATGGCACGATAGAAATTAAAGATGTTGCAGCTCGCAAGGGCCATATCAGCTTGTTCAGAGCCTGGGTTCCCTATATTCTTGTAGGGTTGCTTCTAGTTTTAACCCGTTTAAAAGAGCTTCCTTTCATGGATATGATGAAAGCTTGGACCGTTAAATTTCCGAACCTCTTCGGTACGGAAATCAGCGCTAGCTTCCAGCCGCTTTATTTGCCAGGGACAATTTTCATTGCCGTATCGCTGATTACCTTTTTCCTTCATCAGATGGATGGTTCTGCCTATAAGCGTGCCGTATCCAGCTCCTTCAAAACCACTTTATCGGCTTCCGTAGCCCTGATCTTTACGGTTCCGATGGTACAAGTGTTTATCAACAGCGGCGGCGGTTTGGCAGGATTCGAAAGAATGCCGATTGCTCTTGCGGATGGCGTGGCCGCTTTGACCGGATCAGCGTGGCCCATCTTTGCTCCCTTTATTGGCGGTCTAGGCGCTTTCGTAGCCGGAAGCAATACGATTAGCAACATGATGTTTTCATTGTTCCAGTTTGGAGTGGGGGAAAGAATTGGAGTAGATCCTACTTGGGTTGTTGCGCTGCAAGCGATTGGCGGTGCAGCTGGAAACATGATTTGTGTGCATAACGTGGTAGCTGCATCTGCAGTCGTCGGTTTAGTTGGACGTGAAGGGGAGATCATTCGTAAAACCGTGTTCCCTTTCACTTACTATGCTTTACTGCTTGGGTCGATCGGTTATGCTATCGTTTGGTATTCTCAAAAAGGGTTGTTCAACATCGGTACCTTCATTGCTGTAGCGATCGGTTTGGCTGCCATCTGGATAATTGCTACAAATAATAAAAGAGCTGCTGACTTTGGCACCAGAAAGAATATTGCTTCATAAGAATAATAAAAAGTCCTTGGACTTGCCGGAAGGCATGGCCAAGGACTTTCATTGTTTCTTGCTGGATGGGAAAGTTTAAGTTCACAGTAGCACTGAAGTGAACCCTAGCTTTCCATCAAGGGTAAAGCTAGGGAAAAAGCTTCCTCTGTTTTATCCCTTCAAAAACCATCTTTTTCTCACGGGATTCACAATCTGAGTGGCTGCAAGCAAGAGAAGGACGCTCAAGACCAAATAAGTGATACAGAATAGGATCCATGGCGTAATGACATACGCAGGAAAAGGAGCGATCCGTTCCCCAAGGATATCTCCTAATACGAAACCTGGATTGATAGCCGCTAGAATCTGCAATAAGGCCGAATTCTCACGGTCCCACTCCATCATACGGTA
This sequence comes from Ammoniphilus soli, assembly GCF_040813775.1. Classification (NCBI taxonomy): domain Bacteria; kingdom Bacillati; phylum Bacillota; class Bacilli; order Caryophanales; family Paenibacillaceae; genus Ammoniphilus; species Ammoniphilus soli. The sequence goes on along the minus strand of NZ_JBEGDL010000010.1, from coordinate 151,932 downwards.
GAATTCCCAAAGAAAGAATACCAGAAACCCGGTTCCTACTCCGGTCAAGAAAGTGAGACAATAGGCTACGATGGTGCTGACGCCGGTTCTCTTAAACCATGCCGAACAAAAAGCCCCCAAACTTCCAAAAAAAATCATATTAACGGCAAAGAAAGAAAAGACTTTCCCCAGTTGCTCCGGCGAAATTCCCCCATACAGAAATACAAAACTGTATAAAGGTAAGGATGAAACCAAGAGCAATCCGATAAAGGATAGAGAGGTCAACAGTTTGCTGGCTACAATTTCAAATGGGGTTAAGTGAGTCGTCAGCAGGATGTTTAGCGTTTGCCTTTCTCTCTCCCCGCTTATTGTGCCGGCTGTTAGAGCCGGAGCGATGAAGCCGATCATGGCTAATTGGATAACGGACAGCATCATAAACAGCTCCCTGCTTTCACCTGGACGGAAGAACGATCGCTGATAAGGACCCAGATAAATAAATCCTAATAGAATAGCCCCCATAATGAATAAGTAGGCACCTAGAATCCAGGCGGTCTTACCGGTTCGAAACCTTTCCCTGACTTCTTTAATAATCACTGGATTAGCAAGAAACCCTTTCATTAGCTGCCCACCCCCTCTGTTATGGTTAGAAACACATCTTCCAAGTTTTCCTTGGCTTCAGAAAAACTGCTTACTGGAACCCCAGCTGAAAGCAAGCTTTGAAGCAGCTCGGCTCGGTGATGTTCAGTGCCGTTGAAATGAAATCGAAAGTAGCGGTTTTTATTATCGACTCGCTGGACGTATGGGGAATTAGCCAAAATATGCTCTGTCTCCGCTTCTCCATCCAATACTTTTAATTGCATTACCACGATCCCCCTTGAACCTGCGGTCATATCCTGAACCGGTCCGCAAGCGATCAGCTTTCCTTTCTCGATCACACCGATATCGTCGCATAGCTCCGCAAGCTCGGGGAGGATATGGGAACTGATGATGATCGTCTTTCCCATGTGCCGCAATTGTTTCAGAATTTCCCTCATTTCAATCCTTGCGCGAGGGTCCAGCCCGGAAGCCGGCTCGTCAAGAATGAGGACTTCTGGGTTATGCACCAGGCAGCGGGCTAGTCCAAGCCGTTGCTTCATACCGCGCGAAAGGGAATCGACGTAGCTGTCTGCTTTCTGAGTCAGATTCACTAATTCCAGCAAGTCTGCAATGAGGGCCTTTCTTTTGCGGTCTGGAATGTGGTAAGCCCCACAGTAAAAATCGAGGTACTCCGTCGCTTTTAAATTATCATAAACGCCAAAGAAATCTGGCATATAACCAATTAAGCGGCGCACCTCCGAAGGGTTTTTCTCCACGTCATAACCGCCTACAAAGGCTTGCCCTGATGTTTGCCGCAGCAAAGTCGACAGGATCAGCATCGTTGTTGATTTGCCTGCGCCATTGGGACCGATAAAACCGAAGACTCTCCCTTTCTCGATATGCAAGTTAAGGTCCGTTAAAGCCTCTAGCTTCCCATACTTTTTTGATAACCCTAGTGTTTTAATCATGCTTGTTAACCTCGCCCTCTACTAGAAAATAGGGTTGCGGCAGGAATACTCTTTCCTCCGAATCTTGGATAAAGCGGAGAACGATCTCGCCTTGCGGCGTGATATAAGCATCCTTCTCAGCCCCTGATAAGACAAATGGCTGATCGGATTGCAACGTCTCCCATTGCTCTTTCTTAACATTATAAATATTTTTCGTGAATGGCTTATACGGGGCTTCATTTAAAGGAACGACAATGCGATTTACACCTACCCCGTTCGGTTGGACCTTTAAGGCAAAATTCATAAAACCGTTGCTGAGGTAATAACCGCCAAGCATCCCTTCCCAATTCCCCTTGGTTTCCCCGAGCCTTAAGGGCAATGTTCCATATGGGAATATTTGCTTGCCGTTAGGCAAAGGTGACAGCGCTACGCTTTGTCTGATCATGGTGGAGAAATACTTTTCTTCTTCCCGATCACGTACATTAAAGATTTCTATTCCTTCTTCACTAAGTCCTGATATCATTACAGGGATGGAGGATCCGTTTAAATCATAGCTGGTCCTTTGCAGCCTTTCCATCCGCTCCCAGCGGGATAGAAATCGTCCTTCTCTCTGCCAATCCAATAGGGAGGATTCGGGTACATAGACGCGCTGCAGCTCCTTGTCAATTTGCATTTCTTTTCCCATCGGCAGGTCCCCTAAAGGAATTTCTTGCATCCCGACCGTAAGCAGCACATTTTTTAAGTCAAAGGAGGTCAGATTGCCCACTTTTCCTCGAATGCGCTCATCTTCAATATAGAGCTGGTTTTCAATATGGCCTATATCCTTGCGTATGGAATGCGAATAGACTTCCTTCATCGATAAATAAGGAATTTTCTTGAATTGGACAGCTCCCAATTCAAGAGAAAGTGCCTTTTCTTCGATTTGGGGATTCCCTATTTGGAGTGGAATGATCGTTGTACCATCAGCTTTATCGACGGTATATGTTCCTCCTTCAACCATTAGGAAGGAAGCTGCGCTGCTCACTTCTGCTTGCTGTTCATCCAAGATTTGAATGGAAGATACCGTATGAACGGAATCCTCTTTGGCCACCCAATACTTCCCTAGCATATAAATGCCCGCGGTTAGCAGAATGGACAAGGAAGGAATAAGAATCCAGGCCCACTCCCTCTTATCCCTTCTTTTGAGGAAAAGATAAAGTCCCGGTGTAACGACCAAGAGATAGACTCCCCAAATGATAGCGATCAAGGGAAATTTCGGCGGGGTTACCCCTGGAGTCATATAGCTTACATCCAACAAACCGTGGTCGATCAAAGGCCTCATGTCTTTTCTCACCATGGCATCCAACAACCATTGATTAAGGGCCTGGTGCCATAAAGTCTTGTTTCCTTGCCAGGATACAAGGGGCTCTTCTGTTACATCGTAAGCAACTGTCAAAATGAGCCCTTGACCAAATTTCTCCGTATGAAACAGGTTTTTCGCTTCCTTTAAAACAGACACCGGTTCGACCGGAGCCTTCAAATCGGTTAAACGCTCTAAATCGGAAGAGATATCACGAAGAGTTGTCTCGCTGGATCGATAGGGCAACAAGTCCCCAAAGGATTTCGAAACTGTCTCATAAGACTTCCCTCCCGAAACGAGCAACACGCCGCCACTGCCTATCCATTCCTTGATAGCGTTGATCTGGTCTTCCTCCAGATCATCAGAAAGATCTCCTATTGCCAAGAGATCCAGATGATTCATGAGAATGGACTCATCAGGGATAGCATCCGGCTCTAACTGTTTAACAGAGAGGTTTCTGCCATTCTCAGGCTGGGCCATACTTAAAAAGTGAAAAGCATTGCTATCCTTCGCGATTACACCAATGAGCCACTCATGATGGGGGGCCAGACCGTGAACTGGAACCCAATCCACTTCCTTTCCATCCTGTAGGATGCTTACCCCAACCTGGCGACCGCCGTTCATTAATTGGTCGCTATTTACATCTATGGTCACGATCTTTTCTTCGTTGGCCTCCATTTGAAACTGCTTGGGACTTGATAGTGTTTGGGGCTGGACAAAATCCAATTGCTTCACCATCATTTCACCGGAAAATGGTTCATCATGGTTTTTCACATGCACGGAAAATCGGACCATCTTGCCTCCCTTATAGATGCCATGGAAAGGAACTTCTATGGAAACATCCATGTCTAAGGCCTTCTCTTCCGCTTCAGCAATCTGTCCTCCGGGTGAAAGAAACCAGAGTATGAACCCTATCATTAATAACCTGTACATCGTTTTTATCTCCTTAGTCCGTTCATTTTTCATTTCCGAACCTCTCCCTGACTCCATATTTCCCCTTGGGGAGTTCTCCTTTCTATTAAAACTCTTTGACCATCTCCAGACACCTGGAGACCTGTAATGCTATCAGAAGAATTTTGGGATAAGTCGAGAGTCTCCCTGGGCCCATCGGAAGAAAAAGGATTCACTGCCATCACTCTCCGCTGAGGATCAAGATAGAGCAAGTTCTTTTCATCGATCCATTGCGGGAAAGACCCTTCACTTACAGCCGCCAGCTTTTCCCCCAGTTTGTCAACAATTTTAATTTTTCCATTAACGACTACCGCAAGATGATTTCCATCCGGGGAGGGAGAGGGTTGGTTTCCAGCAGTTACAACCTTGTTTTTCGGTGAAACGGTGCTTATCAGCCATACTTGGTTGTCAAAAGAAGCATAGATCCCTTTTCCGTCAGGAGACCAAGCTAACCCGTCTATTTGTTCTGCGGGGAATTCCGCCATTAATCGGCTGCCTGGCCCTTGCATCTGGGAAATCCACACCTGGGAAGACTGGGGCGTGCTTTTTACCCAGGCCCACTCTTCGCCTCGGGGAGACCAAGCCAAGCTTGTAACTTTCTCTTGTTGAAGAGGCAAGGACATCCGATAGGATCGTTTTCTATTTTCGTCCAGCACAATAATCTCATGACCAACAAGCAGTGCCAGGTGGTCTTCCTTAGGGGCAAGCTGCACGATTGCTGCTTTTTCTAATTCGCGATCCTGCAAATTCTCCACTTGTCGGATGGACACATCATTTTTTAATCCGACAGCAAGGAACCATGCTAACCCTATTGCTCCCAATAGCCAACTATATATCTGCCATTTGGGCTTTTTCCGGGGCTCCTGCTCAATGGGGCCCGCGGACTGCGCCGTCTTCATGGACATCATTTGGGCCATCAGCTTTTTCTTCAATTCCGCCTTCAGCTGATAATTGACCGGAACGGTTTCTCTCATGATTTTTAGATGCTTCAGCAGACTGGATATCGTAGGATCACGTTCTTCTTCATGAAGTGAGCGATCTTCGTTCATCTTTTCATTCCCCCTCGTAAAGCTTCTGCAATTGTCTAAGCCCTCGGTAAGATATCATCTTCACGGCTGATTCGGATTTCCCGACCACTTCAGCGATCTGGCTGATCTTTAAATCGCCGAAGTAACGAAGGGTCAGCACATCCCGTTGGTCTTGCGAGAGCCTATTCATTTTTTCATGGAGATATTGAATTTCTTCTTTCGTGAGTGCTTTCTTTTCCGGTTGCCAAGTTTCATCGTCTTCGTCCATCATCCATGAATTAGGTTCCATCGGAAATTCCCTCTTTTTTCGCAAATAATCAATGAAAGCATTGTGGGCAATCCGAAAGATCCAAGAAGCAAAAGGGTTTTTGCGATCATATTGGTGAAATTTCTCTAGCGCCTTGATAAAAACGGTTGTTGTTAAGTCGTCCGCATCCCATATGTTATTTGCTCTGCAGCGCAAGTAACGGTTTACGCGGTCGAAGTATTCATCATATAGTTCTCCGAAATCCCTTTCCTCTACCTGGGAATCTATGTTTGACATTTCGGGGTCCTCCGAGGGAAGTTCTGTTTGCAAAGCCATCCCCATCGTGTTACCTCCTTCTTCTAACTCCGTCCACTGGCCAGCTTTCGATAAGTTATTGGCTTAATCTAGTAAAAAGGACGTTACTGTATTCCGTAAGGTCACACCTGTTAGAAATTTTTTTTAGTTTCTATGTATTTACGTCATGTCTTAATTGTTACATAATGGTAAAGACCATGTAGACGGAGGTACAAAATGAAAAAAATCGCAGGTATCCTCTTCTCCCTTGTGGCATTGCTCGCTGCCTGCACTGCTCAAGACCCCGCCCCTGAGACGGGATATCCCGTTCCCCAAGAAGTAAGCTCTCCTGTGTCAGAAGATAAGTCGGACCCAATGTTGGAGTCGACTTCCCATACAGAAGAAACAGCTTCTCCCGCTGTATCTGACGAAATGAGAGAGGAAGTTGTTTCACCCATCGTGCTTACCTTTGCCGGTGATTCCATGATGGCGGGAAGGGTAGCCGACATTGTAAAGCAAAAAGGACCTCATTACCCCTTTACAGACGCGGCGCCCATTTTCCAGGAAAGCGATCTCTCCATGCTGAATCTCGAAACGGCTATCAGCAAGGGTGGAGAAGCCAAACAAAAAGAATATACGTTTCGAAGCGATCCGATGATGGCTGAGGCTCTCCGACAAGCCGGAATTGATATCGTTACGGTCGCCAACAACCATGCGCTCGATTATGGAACAGAGGCATTTCTAGATACCCTTGATCACTTAAAAAAAGCGGGGGTGCATTATGTTGGGGGTGGAAAAAATCAGGATGAGGCCTACGCTCCCGTTCAGGTAGAGGTGAAAGGGAAAAAAATTTCCGTCTTTGGATTTAGCCGGGTACTGGCAGAGGCCAATTGGCATGCGGGTCTAAATCATCCAGGAATGTCGAGTGCTTATGATCCTGAGCTCGTTTATCGTGCCGTCCAGCCTTACATTGACCAAAGTGATTATACCGTCGTTTACCTTCATTGGGGGCAAGAGCTGGCTGAACAGCCGCTCCCCTATCAAGTTCAATTGGCCCACGGCTTGATCGACCTTGGAGTCGACTTAGTGATCGGCAGCCATCCTCATGTGTTGCAGGGCTTGGAATGGTATAAGGACAAACTGATCGCTTATAGTCTTGGGAATTTTGTCTTTACGACCAGCCGTGTCAATGAAGGGCGCCAATCAGGGATTTTGCAGATTGCCTTAGCTGGTGACAAGATTACTCCGCGATTCATTCCGATGTATATTGACCAAGGGGCTGTTTGGTTAGCCGACGAGGAAATTTCCCGGCAGATCATGGACCGCCTGTCCCGTCTTTCCAGCGGGGGAACTTGGGGAGAGGATCAAACCTTTGAAAGAAACTGAAAAAAGGTGTTCGGGTCATTGTTGCCCGGACACCTTTTTTTCATCCAACAAGGGGAGGAGGAGTGAACATGGAATAAGTGATCATCATCATCCACCCTAGAAATACAGCCAATCCAACATAAGATAGTCCATAAGCAAGTCTCGTCCGACTCGGTACTTGGTAATAGCCTTCCTCTTGGATCATGGCCGATTGATTCTCAGGATACATGAGAAAGGAAACTTGCATGGTCATTTTCAATTTCTCGTCATCCACTTTCGTCGCGATGAGCTTCACCCGTTCCACGAGTCCTAGCTGGAAAGGAACTGAAGCAATCCGTCCTATGCCTGGGTAATAGAGATGGCAGAATTCTTCCCGCAAGGCAATATCGCTGGATTGGAGGAAATATAGCTCTCGTTGGTGCGATTCAGCAGGAACTGGCAGACCGCTGTCCAAAAAACAATAGGCATCGACCGTAACCGTTAAGTTCGTTTCTTTCCGCACTTCTTTCTGCTGATCTTTCCTTACGTACTTTTTATAAAGCTCCCATGCAAACATCGCCCAGAAAATCAAAAAGATAATCGCTTTAAGGTAGAGAATGACGATGAGGCCACCGATTAGCCCTACAACCCAGAGCCACCTGGAAATGGCGGTCACAATCCGCCCCCCATCCAAAGGATGGATCGGAATTAAGTTAATGAGGTTCAAGAAAAAGCCTACTTGTGCCACCGATAACAAGGCAGGTGAATCCAGAGCCATTCCCAAGCCTAATGCCCCCAGTGCTCCTATAGTTCCGATCAAGGGGCCCCCGAAGGCTAAATAAGCCTCTGTCTGAGCGTCTACTGGCTGCTTTTTCAATGTAATAAGCGCTCCTAAAAAAGGAATAAAAGCGGGAGCTGTAACCGGAATCCCCTTTTTCTTTGCCGCTAACACATGGCCCATTTCATGGATGAAAATCATGACAACGATTCCAATGGCAAACGACCAAGGATAGATGATGGCATAGGCTCCGACCATCAAAGCCATACTCCATATGGTCCCCCCAAATTTCCCTAATTTGAGCAAAGGCAGCAAAAATTTCAGCTTTCCTCCAAACAAGGCAAGGAAGGCAATGATCCCGCCAAATGATTTCCATTTCCCTGAAGTTTTTTCCTTCTTGGAATGATCCATACCTACCTCCTACTGCAAAACCACTTTACTATAGAATTATTTTATCAGAAACCGAAGCCATTTGTCCTCTTGAGAACACCACTCGTTTCTTCTATGATGTGAGTAAGCATCAAGAATCAAGGGAGGTGTTACGAATGCATCCAAAAGGATCCCTGCATCTCATGTACATCCTTTATCGTCAAATTTTTCCCCAAGTGAGGGTTGAGCTTAAAAAATGGCATGACCGCGCTCTGCTTATCCCGGATGCGGAGCTTCGAAAGCAAGCATTGGATAGTATCCAAAACAAAACCTTTCACTGCGAGGGAGGCTGTGTTTATGCTGCAGCAAATCTTTCCATGAAGGATACACTTATTCCGCTGATAGTCGCGTATCAAACAATAAGCGACTATCTAGATAACTTATGCGATCGGTCTACCTCTTGTCAACCTAGCAATTTCGCCTGCCTTCATCTAGCGATGTATGATGCCGTGACCTTACAGTCGGGGGAAAGAGATTATTATGTCCATAACCATGAGAAGGACGACGGAGGTTATCTTCGTGAACTTGTACAGACATGCCAAAGGGCCATCAGACAATTGCCCCATTATGAGTACATACAAGAATCAGTTCAAACATTGACTTCATTATATTGTGACCTACAAACCCATAAGCATGCAAAAGAAGCAGAGCGAGAAACGCGCTTGCTTGCATGGTGGGAAGAACATAAGTCTCTCGCCCCCGAGCTGGGCTGGCATGAGTTCTCGGCGGCGACCGGTTCAACCCTGGGGGTTTTTCATTTATTCCAAGCGGCTTCCTTGCCGCTGTTTACTAAAGAAAGGGTAGATAAGATTCTTCAGGCCTATTTTCCTTGGATCTGTGCCTTGCATATCCTTCTTGATTATCTGATAGATCTAGAGGAGGACCAAATTGGCGGTGATTTAAATTTTATTGCTTATTACCAGACTCAGAAGGACATCTATGAAAGAATCCAATTTATTAGCAGCAAAGCAAAATGGACCGTACGAAGACTTCCTGATGCATCCTTTCACCAGATGATCGTAGATGGCTTATTGGGTCTCTATTTATCTGACGGAAAGGTACAGCGGCAACCGATGGTGAAATCTATCGGCCAGAAACTCATTCGTTCCTCCGCACTAAGAACCCGGTTCTTTTACTGGAACAGCCGGGTCTATCGCGGAAGCAAAGCCATCCTGCAGCCCCCGCCAGCCCACAGATAAGGCGGGGGCTTTCGTTGCCGGGAATAGCGGGAGCTTCCCCAAAAGGGATCCAATCCTCTTTGCCAACTGCCTTGCAGAACGCAGTCCAAAACTTTTTCTCCAATGCTCCCAGGGCATATGCCGATTATCTCTGGTTTCATAGATTTGATAGCTTACTACCTGCCGCAGCATTTAAGTCTAATACCTTCAACCCATTCAGCATGTATTATCCTCCTCTGATTTGCATATTTACAATATTTACCTCATGGATAATGCCCTCCTTTTTAAGGGAGGGCATTGGCCAGCCAAGTTTTCTAGCCTACTCGAACATCCTTCAGTTGTTTTGCTCCACGGTCCAGTGCCCCTATAGGAACAAATTCCACTTCTGGAGTCACTCTCAGCTCTTCCTTTAAAAGCCGAGTCAGCATTTCCATAAATGATGGCGAAACATTGCGAGTCTCCAGTCGAATCATGAGCGTATCCCGCAATCCCTCTCTGGAAACCAGAGCATCGAAATGCTCGATTTCTGCAAAGCCCCTCAATACCCTTGCTATTTGCTGCTGATAGACGAACATGCCTCTTACTTTCACCCCGTCGCCTACTCGTCCCACTACCCCCGCAATTCTTTCACCTTGTCGGCCTTCCACCCACCGCGATAAATCACCGGTACCGAATCGGATGAGCGGATAGGATTTGTCCAGCAAAGTGACGACAATTTCACCAACATCCGAATTGCAAATTGGCACACCTGTCTCCGGGTCACAAATCTGCAGGAAAATGGTATCTCTGACCTTGAGTCCGGAGTCTTTACCCATCTGATAGGCAATACAACCGATATCGGCCGTGCCATATCCCTCGGATACCTGGATCCCGTAGCTTTCAAATTGCTTCCGTAAGCTCGTCAAAAGCGGTTCAGCTGTGAAAAATGCCTTTTCTAGCCGCATGCTTTCTATTATTTCTAACCCTTTTTCTTTCGCTTTTTCCAAAAGAGTGGCGAGAAAGCTCGGGGTTCCGACGTACCCCGTTACACCACAATCCTGTATCAGCTGAAGCTGCAAATCAGTATTTCCGACCCCCGCCGGGATTACCGTACATCCCAAGGAACGAAGGGCCGAATCAAACATGAATCCGGCGGGAGACAGGTGATAGGAAAATGTATTTTGGACGATGTCCCCTGTTCCAAATCCAGCCGCTTGCAAGGCTTCTCCAAACCGCCAAAAGTCTCCCTCTTCAGCCTGAGGATCATAGATGGGACCTGGGGACATGAAGATTCGGACCATTCGCTGTGCCTCAAGCGTCGTAAGGCCGCCGAAGGGCAGTGCGCCCTTTTGGAGCATCGGAAGACTCTCCTTGCGCAGGACAGGGATTTTAGTCAGGTCTTCTTCCTCCTCAATGTCCGCAGGCCCGACACCGGCCTCATCCAGCCGCTGCTTCCAGCCCGTGGAGTTCTCATAAGCGTGCCTGATGACCTCTTGAAGAAGATGTTCCTTCATTACATCCACCGCTTTCTTCGTTTATAATGTTTAACGTCACGGAAACTCTTTCTGCCGGCGTCTTTCATTCCTAAGTAAAATTCCCGTACATCCGCATTCGATAATAAAGAGGCAACTTCCCCTTCCAGCACGATCCGTCCATTTTCCATGATATAGCCATAGTCTGCGATAGACAGAGCGACATTGGCGTTTTGTTCGACGACAAGTATGGTTGTTCCTTCTTGTTGATTGATTTGCTTAATAATGCTAAAAATTTCTTTTACCAAAAGCGGAGCAATACCAAGAGAGGGTTCATCCAGCAGCAATACCTTTGGCTTAGCCATCATGCCTCTTCCTATCGCCAGCATCTGCTGCTCTCCTCCAGACAGGTAGCCTGCTGTCCGGCCTTTCAGCATCTTTAATTTAGGAAAATAGGCGTAGACGCGTTCAATGTCATTCTTTAGGTTGGATCGATCCTTGCGTGTATGCGCGCCAGCGATAAGGTTGTCTTCTACCGTCAGATGCTTGAATACCCGGCGTCCTTCCATACATTGAAAGATGCCTCCTTTCACAATCACATCAGGGTCGTTTCCGTCTATTTTTTTTCCCTCAAATTCGATATGTCCGTCCGTCACTTGCCCATTTTCACTTTTAAGCAAGCCTGAGATGGCCTTGAGCGTCGTACTCTTTCCGGCTCCATTGCTTCCTAGGAGAGCTGTGATCTTGCCTTTCGGAACATGCATGGACATTCCTTTTAAGGCCAAGATCACTTTATCATACATGACTTCTACATTATTTAACGTTAGCAATTGACCTTCTCCTCCCCTCTCCCTTAAGAGAAGGGCTGCTAGTGTTTAAGGCAAGCAGCCCTTATTTTGAGTTTAGTGACCGATGTAATCGGTGATGGCTTCAAATTTGCCATTCTTCACTTGAGCCAAGCGAATCATGTTTGTTCCTGCATGGTTATCCGGCGTGAAGGTAAGGGGAGCAGCCAGTCCGCCAAGATCAAAATTGTTCAGCTTTTCGAGTCCGGCACGGATTCCTTCACCTGTTACATTGTCGCCGGCATTTTTAATTCCTCCTTCAACCATGACCTTCGCAGCAACCCATCCCTGAACGTACTTTTGGTTGATATCTTCTACCTTTTTGCCTTTGCTATCTAGGTATTCTTTAATTTCAGCCATTCCTGGCAGGTCTTCATATGGGAACGCGTGAGTCACTACACCAATGAATCCTTCTGCAGCATCACCCGCTATAGGAAGCAATCCTTCTCCGGTTGTCCAGTTCAGTCCAACGAATTGCGTCTTCAAGCCCAGCTTTTTAGCATCTTTTAGGATTGTAGCCGTGGCTCCATACGTTTGCTGAATAATAGCAAAATCCGGGTTTGTTTTTTGCAGGTTGAGAAGCTGGGAAGTCACATCTAATGCCTTAAGGTCGACCACCTGTTCATCTACGACATCCACCCCGATTTGGGCTGCGTAATCTTTAGCATCTTGGATTGGGGACTTCCCAAAAGGCGTATCGTTATAGATTAAAGCTAGCTTTGGATTTCCGGATCCTTTCCAATTGTCCTTCATCCACTTGATCGCTGTTCTTGCCTGGTCGGAATAGGTGGCTGCAATCAGGAAGTTATACGGGCTTTCTTCAATGTTTTTTAAGTTTTCAGAGAAAGATCCTGAGAAAAATGGAAGTTTATCGGCTGCAACTTGCTGGCGAAGAGCTTCGGTATCCCCTGTTCCCCACCCCAATATCGCAGATACTTGATCTTTGGATTTAAACTTGGTATAGAGCTTTTGGGCTTCTGGAATTTTATAAGCGTAATCCTCTCCAATCAGCTCAATTTTGTACCCATTGACTCCACCCTTGCTATTGATATATTCCACATATGCCTTTTCACCTTCCGCATAGGGAGCACCTACATCCCCTGTTCCTCCGGTAATGTCAAATAACCCCCCAAGCTTTACCGTCCCCTTCGCTGTGGATTCGACCGGTTTTGCTTCTCCTCCACCCGTAGAAGCTGGCGTACTGCTGCTTCCGCCACCGCCGCATGCCACTAGACCAAGGGCAAGAGAAAGTGTTGCTGCACTTAAACCAAGTTTTTTCCACATTTTCTTCATTTTGCTTCCCCCAGTTATATAGATATTTTAAAGAAATATTTACTTCCCCCACACCGTTTCTTATGAACGGTTGTAGGAGAAAGGCCATAACTTAAAGTAGTTTTTCAGGTTCTTCCATATCTTCGCAATTCCGTCTGGCTCATAAACGAGGAAAAGGATAACAATGGCACCGAAAATGAGTTCTCTAAAACCAACAAATATCCCCTCAAGCCCTGGGAAATAAGCACCAATGACTTCCAATGCAGCTCGCAAAAAGACAGGCAGTAACGTAATGAATACGGCTCCATAGATCGAACCCATAACGCTGCCCAGTCCCCCAATAAGGATCATGGCCAGATACTCAATAGATACTCCAATGCTGTACAATTCAGGGCTTACCACCATCGTATAATGGCCCATCAAACTCCCCGCCACTCCGACGAAAAAGGAACTCACGGCAAAGGAGAGGAGTTTCGTTTTAAACAGGTCAATCCCCATTACTTCAGCTGCTATATCCCGGTCTCTTACGGCTACAAACGCTCTTCCCATGCGGGAACGGAAAAGGTTTAAGGTAAATAAAGCCGTTATAAACAGGACAGCCATCGTCAAGTAGTAGTAACTGGTTTCGGATGCAAACGTGAAAGAGCCAATACTAGGGCGAGAAAGTATGAGACCAGACGTCCCTCCAGTCAGGCTGTCCCAGCGGCTGATCACAAACAAGATAATGACCTGCGCAGCGAGTGTCGCCATGGCCAAATAAAGGCCTTTAAGCCGCAAAGAGGGAATTCCAAACAGGGCTCCAACCGCTGCCGTTACGATTCCTGCCATTGGCATAGCAATCCAGAAGGGAAGGCCCAATTTGGTTGTGATGATAGCCGAAGCGTATCCCCCTACACCTAAAAAGGCGCCTACTCCTATATGAATCTGCCCTGTAAAGCCCGTCAGGATATTCAGACCGATGGCACCGACCGCTGCAATCCCGCACAGCGTAGCTAATCCTACGTAGTATTCACCGAAGATAAGCGGAAAGACGGCAAAAAAAGCAAGGATCAGCATGACGCGACGCCTGACGCGGGGAATCTTGTATAATGCTGTTTCCTGCTTGTAATTCACATGGAACTCTCCGCACTCCATAACAAAAGGATTCCTCATATTTTTCTCACACCCTCTCTATTTCGCGTTTACCGAATAAACCGTAAGGCTTAAACATGAGAATTAATACAAGCACAATGAAAGGAACGACTTCTTTTAAGCCACCGCCAACCAACGGATCCAGGTAGCCTCCCGCTAAGCTTTCCAGCAAGCCAATAATAAATCCGCCCACAATCGCTCCTGGTATACTGTCCAATCCGCCAAGCAATGCTACAGGAAGAACCTTTAAACCAATGAGGGCCAGGGAGGAATTTACCCCGTTAATATTGCCTAGCAATACGCCTCCAACTGAGGAAACAATGGCGGAGATCGCCCAAGTGACTGCAAAAACTGCCTTTACGCTAATTCCCATGGAAAGAGCCGCTTGCTGGTCGTCTGCAGTCGCTCGCATGGCAATCCCCATCTTCGAGAACTTAAAGAAAAGGGTGAAAAGAGCCAGCAAAACTAACACAATCACGAGAGACCATAAATAAACGGGAGAGATGATAATCGCACCAAGCTTGATTGGTTCCTGAGAAAATACGGGAGGATATACTCGTGTCTCAAAGCCCCACAAAACGTGTATGATCCCTGCCATCAAGCTGGATAGTCCAATGGTTGCCATGATCATGGAGATGACCGGCTCTCCGATAAACGGACGCAGAACCAGCCTTTCAATCAGGAAGCCTAGAGCTGCACTAAATACTAGCGTGAGGAACAAGGCTGGCAAAAAGGGTACGTTATAGGTGGTGATTAATGTTAAACAAATATAGGTACCGACCAGCAAAAATTCGCCTTGGGCCATATTGATGGCATCGCTGGATTTATAGATAAGAACAAAACCTAGAGCGACTAGAGAATAAACACTGCCAATGACCAGTCCGCTGACTACCAACTGCAAAAGAAAGTCCATTAAGCCACCTCCCCATCGGTCATCATGATCCGAAGACGCGTATTGATAACCTGTTCTTTTCCATCTCTATAGCGGATTTTTCCTTCCACATTAATTTCACTCTGGACGGAGTACATTCCATCAATTACTTCCTTATACTTTTCAATAATAAACCCGCGGCGGATTTTCTTCGTGCGCGTCAATTCCTCATCGTCTGCGTCAAGCTCTTTCCAGAGCAGTACAAACTTTTTCACTTTTGCTTTTTCAGGGAGGTCTTGATTGATCTCAGCTACTTCCCTTTGGATCAGATCCAGCACCTCCGGCTTCGCGGATAGATCCGTGTACGTGGTATAAGCGATTTGGTTTTCTTCAGCCCATCTCCCTACATTGCCCATATCAATGTTTAAGATCGCTGTTACATACTCCCGCTCTTTACCGATAGCAACGGCTTCCTGGATATAAGGGCTGAATTTCAGCTTGTTCTCAATAAATTGGGGAGAGAACATCTCTCCGCTTTCCAGACGAATCACATCCTTTAAACGGTCAATCACATAAAGATGCCCTGCTTCATCCAAATAGCCAGCATCCCCGGTATGAAGCCAAGAGTTTTGGATCGTTTCTGCGGTAGCTTTTTCATTTTCAAAATAGCCAACGAAGACGCTTGGGCTATGGATCAGGATCTCTCCTTCTTCAGAAATTTTCACCTCTGTACCAGGAATGGGCACTCCTACACTTTCGAACTTAATATCTCCGTCCCGGTGAACGATAGCAATGCCTGTGACTTCGGTCTGGCCATAAATCTGTTTAAGATTGACTCCCATGCTATGGAAGAATCGAAATACATCAGGACCTAGAGCTGCACCACCTGTATAGGCACGTTTCAAGCGAAGCAGACCTAAGTGATCCTTAAGTGCACTGAATACTAGGTAGTCTCCAAGCTTATACAGCAATTTGGTCATGGTTGATACAGACCTGCCACTGAACTCAGCATCGGCTACCTTGTCGCCGATCTTTTTAAACACTTCATAGGTTTTGCGCTTAAGCCAGCCTGCATCTTGGATGCGTACCTGAACCTTGGAGACCATGTCCTCCCAAATTCGTGGAGGAGAAAATATCACATGAGGCCCTATTTCCCGCAAATCTTGCTGGATCGTAGAAGGCTCCTCAGGGAAATTCACTGTAAATCCAACCACGAGAAAGGATGCGACGGACATCATCTGTTCCCCAATCCATGCCAATGGAAGGAACGAAAGAAATTCATCTCCTATCTCCAATGGATCCAGCTTCATTAGGTTGTGCCCCATACATACCAGGTTTTGGTGACTGAGCATGGCTCCTTTTGGTTTTCCGGTTGTTCCTGACGTATAGGAAAGGATAGCGATATCCTCGAACTTTCCCTGGTCGATCTGTTGCTCAAAGACATCAGGCTCCTTCTGAGCTTCTGCTTCACCTATCTTTATAACTTCTTCAAAATACATCAGTTTGGGATGCCGGTAGTCCCTCATTCCCTTGGGATCGTAATAGATAATTTTTTCTACGTGCTCCAGTTGGTGTTCAACTTCAAACAATTTATCCACTTGTTCTTGATCTTCAACTACAACAAACCGCGCTCGGGAATGGTTAAGTATGTAAGCTATCTCATTGGGAAGCGAATCTTGATAAATTCCAACTGAAACCCCTCCTACTGACTGAGCGCTCAGTTCAGAAATGACCCACTGAGGCCTGTTATCGCCAATAATGGCTAAAGCTTCTTTACGCCTAAACCCTAAGGCTCGGATGCCTAATCCAAAATGTTTGACTAGCTGGTAAAAAGCCTCCCATGTGTACTCATTCCAAATGCCAAGGTCTTTTTCCCGTAACGCTACCCGAGTTGCCATCTCATTCCTCTTATCTCTCAATAGTTGCGGCAGGGTTTTATTTTCCATGCTACTCCTCCCTCCTCTGCTTCTTTATTCACTCGTTTGTATAACATAACCTGGCTAACTAACATGTTCTTCTCCTAAGTAAGCTTCTATGACCTTAGGATTCTTTTGAATTTCCTCCGGAGTACCGAAACCGATTAATCGGCCAAAATCCAAAACAGCAATATGATTGGATAGATCCATGATTACGCCCATATCATGTTCAATGAGTACGATTGTTGTTTTCTTTTCCTCATGGATATCCAGAATGAAGCGCGCCATGTCTTCCTTCTCTTCTGTGTTCATACCCGCCATGGGTTCATCCAACAAAAGCAATTCCGGTTCTAAAGCCAACGCACGTCCCATTTCTACTCGTTTCTGCAGCCCATAGGAAAGGGTACCGACTGCCTTGTTCCGAATGTCTTGAATTTCAAGGAAGTCAATGATCTCCTCCACTGCCCTGCGATGCTCCACTTCTTCCCTTTGCGCAGCTCCCCAGAAAAGCCCGCCAGAGAGAATACCTGATTTCATGCGTATAAAACGGCCGAGCAATAAATTATCCAGAACGGTCATGTGTTTAAACAATTCAATGTTCTGAAATGCTCTGGCTATTCCTAACTCGGCTCTTTTAAAGGGTTTCATGTTTGTTATTTCTTTTCCTTCAAATCGAATCGTTCCCTGAGAGGGATGATATAATCCGCTAATGCAATTCAACATACTTGTTTTCCCAGCCCCATTAGGACCAATAATGGAAAAAATCTCTCCTTTTAATACATGGAAGCCGACCTTTGATAAGGCTGCTACTCCACCGAAGTGTAGAGAGAGATCTTCTATCTCCAATATTTTCACTCGCCATTCCCCCTATCCCCCAGCTCCTATTGTAAGCGTTGTCAATATTATATATTTACCATTCGGGACTAGTCAACAAAATATTCAAAATAATTTCATTTGTATTTTTTGACAAGACTACCCTTTATCTTTTGTATTTCAACGATAAATTGTGAGTGATCAATTATGAATTCCAACAAATGTATCTGGCAAACGTAAAAGAAGCTCCGGATGGAGCTTCCTAACTTACTAATGGAGCGAACAAGACAGCGCCAATCATAGAGATAACCCCCACCCCGATGGCCCATTTTCCGAGACTTCGGGCTCCTCTTCTTGAGGCTGCAAAACCGGCTCCAATCCCTAGAAGTGACAGAAAAAAGGGAAGCGTGAACAGAGAAGCAAGGGAAAGTACCAAACCGACAATACCCAGTGCAGTGCCGCTCCCTTCTCCCTCCTGGATATCATGGAGAGAGGACTGGGTTAAGGAATCCTCGTCTTCCTTGATGTCCCGAGGGACAGGAGTTGCGGGTAAGCGCGGTGAAAGCTCAGAAGCGGTTTCCTCTTCGAAAGCCTTTTGATCGGACATTCGTTCCCTTTCCATACTCAGATCGTTCCCCCTTTGCTGTTTAGGGTAGTACTAGCATTAGTTTATCTGCCATACAATATGTTGTCGAAAAAAAGGAAAACACCTAACTGATTTCCAGTCAGGTGTTATAATACACGTTTACTGTTTTGGTTTAAAAGTACGACAGCATGTTTCAGCAGAGTCTGCTGCTTGATCCTTATGCTCTGTCTGAATACCTAGTTCCCCCGCCATTTCCGCGTTATAATTTGCATGGCGATCAACTTCAACCATAATTGCAGGGGCTACGCAATTATTTCCTTCTCCCCAGTAAGTGCAGTTAGCTACAGAACATTTCACTTCTACATTTGGCATATCAATCACCTCCACCTTTATCGTTACCTTGTTCCTTTCTTTCATTCAAGGAAATTCGATCACGGGTAAAGATGGAAAAGGGAGATACTCCAAACTAAAGGACTAAGCCTCCGTCAACATTTAGTACACAGCCGTTAATATAGGCGGATTCGGCAGAAGCTAAAAATAGATAAGCATTCGCAATATCTTTTGCCTCGCCTAACCGTTTTAAAGGAACTTTATCCTCCATCATCCTCAAAATCTTTTCAGGTACTGCGTCGGTCATTGGAGTCTTGATAAATCCTGGGGCTACAGCGTTTACATTTATGCCTTTTGGCCCCAATTCTTTTGCCCACGTTTTCGTCATCGCGATGACGCCTGCTTTTGCTGCTGCATAATTAGTCTGACCCATGTTGCCGTATATCCCGACAACGGATGAGGTACTAATAATCCTTCCGTATCCCTTTTCCCTCATATAAGGTACGACTGCATGCGTACAATTAAATACACCAGTCAGATTAATTCTGATTACTTGTTCCCATTGTTCTGGAGCCATTTTATGAATCATCGCATCGCGTGTAATACCTGCGTTATTAATTAAGATATCAATTTTGGAATGCTGATGCTGTACCTGTTCTACAGTTTCCCGTACTTTCTTTTCATCCCCTACATCCACTTGGTAAAATTGTGCCGATCCTCCACGGGCTTGAATCAGCTTTACAGTTTCTTCCCCTTGTTCAGCATTGATATCCCAAACAGCAATGGCAGCCCCTTCCTGAGCGAATAGGAGGCTTGCTTCTCTCCCTAAGCCACTGCCTCCACCCGTTACAATCGCCACCTGCTCCTTTAACCTCATACTCCATTCCTCCTCTGCATTTTTTTCTATAGAATAGGTATATGTAATGGCGTTCAGGCTGTGATCACTGTAAGGAATTTATTTTAATATAGTCTATTAGTCGATACCGACTTTTATCACCTATGGAATATTTTTTTGAAAAGAAAAAGGAGCACCCGCAGCGAACAGGTACTCCTTTTATCTATTAATGCATTTCCTGTAAATCGTCAATAGCTACCGTTCTCTTATCGTTCGGTTCTCCTTCTGGATGCACCCTTGCTGTTCTGCTTTGGGCATCAATTCCTTCAATCCACACCGAAGTCCCATCTACTTGCACATCGATTTTTTCTTTGGCCTCAACAATTTGTTGTGCACGGTTTAAATCCATTCCAATCCCTCCCAAATTTAGTAATTTCATTAGATGAACTTATTCTTTTCAATTCGAGGAATTTTATACCCTTCCTCGAAGCTGCTCGCAGAGGATCTTCGCAATCTCGTCTGGACAAGGTATAATTTTGGCTATGGAGGAAAGAAACTTGGAGAAACAGCGTATAAATTGTTTGAAATGTAAACACTACTTTATAACTTGGGATAAAAACAGCCCTAGAGGATGCAAATTTTTTGAATTTAAAACCTCTCATCTCCCATCTCAGGTGGTTTTCCAGTCTTCCGGAAAACCTTGCCTAAAATTCGAGCCGAAGTAGTCCGCAAGCGTTTATATATTCCCTCAATACACAAACTTTTGTTTGCAGATCGCACTCACGATGCGCATGCCCCTTCCCGCTGGCGAATAGACTAATTAATATCGTCACGGGAGGAGGCATTTTTTTGTACCTTGTTAGATTCATGGCAATATTACTAGTTGGTTTATGGTGCTTTACCCCATTTCCCATCCAAGCCGAAAGCTCCGATTGGGATGCAGAGCCCTATATTGAAATACAAAGTAAACGAACCATGGTTCCAGTCCGGTTTGTAAGTGAGGAGCTAGGAGCGTCAGTCAAATGGAATCCTCAAACAAGGACCGTACACCTCAAAGCAGCCGGAAACACGATTGTCTTAACGATAGGCCAAGCTGAAGCGGTAGTAAACGGAAGATCTGAAATGCTAGACACCAAAGCTCTCATCAGAAATGATCGCACCTATGTCCCTCTTCGTTTTATTAGTGAAACGTTCGGCGCTAAAGTGGAATGGATCGGACAAGAAAAAAAAGTAATTGTCAAAACGGAGATGAAAACCATTGAAATGAAAATTAAACAATGGGAAGGGATAGCCGGTGGAATGGTCATCGGACAGGTCGATCCTCACTCTATTGAACTGGAAACGAAAAATGGTACTCAGGTTTTTCAGCTTTCAAACGATGTAATGAAACTGGGGAAGCAGTGGAAGGAAGGATCCATTTTATTATTTAAATCATATGTGGATGAACATAAACGGAATATGATAACGGAAATTATCGAAGAAGGGCCTTCAACAAGCCAACAGGCAGAGAATGAGCGATTTGCTAAAATCAAGATCTACCAGCATGATGGAAGCTATTGGGTTATGGGGGTTGCAAGAGTGTTTGAAGGAGTAATGGGATATGTCGTGGAAGACGGTCACTATGAACTGGCCAAGGGATTTGACACAACCAGTCGCGGCGCACCTGAATGGGGTTTGTTTATGTTTCGACTTGATGTGAGTAAAGCGAGACCCAACTCTACTTTAACCTTAGTTTTATACGAGGAAAGCCCGAAGGATGGAAAAAGACAATTTGAACTGCTGCTTCCCCTTCCGTAGGATGTATATAATAAGCTGATAAATCTGAAATGTAACCGATAACACAATTCGACATAAATTGCAATAGAAAACATGAAAAAAATGTTGACTAAACACCGGAATCGGTATACCATGTACAACGTAAGTTAAATATTTATAAAAAAAATGGAGATGGAACGAAATGTTCAAATATCTGTATGGAAAATTTGCCCAGAAACAAGCAGCTAAAAAGATGCGTGAACTAGATGAAATGCTTCATTACACTCATTATCACCCTGCTTGCAGAAAAATAACTTTTGTTTAATACTAAAAACTAAACTGATCATATATACACTAAAAGTCCGCTGGGTAAACTTGGCGGACTTTTAGTGTATAATCAGCTTATATTAAAAGATCGCCAATAGTGTCTTTTTTTGTCGAAATGTAAGCGTTAACAAAGTTTATCATTCTATGCTATACTGTCAGAGGTAAGTGATTTTCAAGGAGGATGATTCTAGATGTCCAGGTACAAAATTCAAAGCACCAGTCCAAGTTTACCGTCCGATCTTGAGGAGCTACTGCGTCAGTTTGATTCAGAGGCAATGATATACGAGTTTGCTAAAGATCTTGTAAGGGGACACTTCCAATACCTTTGGGAACAAGCAAGTTCTTAAATATATTCCGATCAGTAAAAAAATACCATCCACATTTCAACCTGATGAAAATTTATGTTTCATCAGCTTGGTAAGCTGCTATTTTTTGAAAAAAAATCCCCTTTGCAGTTTGCAAAGGGAGAAAGCACGTAGGAATCTATTTCGTTTTATTCCATTTGATCATCAGAGTAAGTCACAGACATGACATCCTGACACTCCCAACACTCGCTCCTATTTCTTTCTACAATAGCTAACTCCTCATCACAACGAACACAACGATCGATCATGTCCATAACCTCCTCTTCTTCATTGTTTAATTCATTTTTCCGTAAACAATCCAATCAATTATTCAAAAACATCTTGAAAACTATTCCATTTGATCATCAGAGTAAGTCACAGACATGACATCCTGACACTCCCAACACTCACTCCTATTTCTTTCTACAATAGCTAATTCCTCTTCGCAACGAACACAACGATCGATCATGTCCATAACCTCCTCTTCTTTATTTGTTTAATTCATTTTCCGTATTTTTATTCTATCATATACAAATTAAAAAAGATATGTACAAACTGTGAATATTATAAATATTTAGCACTTTGTATTTGGTATACCAATCGATTGATATATAAAAAAAAGGCTTATCGCCCTTCGGATATTCCCGCTTAATATTCTCATGAGGGCAGCCGATGCGACAGCTTCCGCACTCATGACAGCCCTCATAGCCGACTTGCATCCGTACTTCTTCCCATTCTTATCTCGACCAAGTTCAAGGACGTAATACCACATGTTGGTTTTATTATCTTTCGATTGAACCTGCCAAGTGGATTCTTCCTTTCAGACCACCTTCACAACTTCCGTTAACCATTCATGTAGCGCTTGTTTTATTCTTTATGGCTGCTGTTCATTGACTTATAATATGTCATATTAGCACACTTGTTATAACCTGAAGGAACAAAGAAGTCACCTGTCTATTTCAGCCTTATAAAAAAGATGAAGATCATTACGATCATCATCCTCTGTATTGCTTCTTTTTAAAAATTCGTTGTACCGCCTGTTACCGTTTACTTTTTTTCTCTTTCCCAGCAAATTTCTTCCCTTTATAGTTTCTTCCTGCTTTACCTTCCACCTTAAGCCGTAAGTTTTTAGCATAGTGCGGTTCTTCGGTTGTAAGCTGGATCGATATGTCCTTCTGGTCCTTTGTCAACAACTGTAAAGCAACTGAAACTAACGTAATGGAATCGTATCGGTCAAGCAACTCGCTAGCTGTTTGCTTAAACGAAGAATAGTTTCCCTCTTCAACGAGCTGTATCAGCTTTTCTGACGCTATGCGCTGTTTGGATTCCGCCGCCTCAGCAATAGTCGGGACCGATTGCCGATCAATTTTTCTTTTTGATGCTTTCTCAATCCCACGAAGCGCTCCCATTTCTCTTGATGTTACAAAGGTGCTAGCTAGCCCTGTTTTTCCAGCTCGCCCTGTTCGTCCAATGCGGTGAACGTACCCTTCTGGATCTTGAGGAATGTCGAAATTATAGACATTGGTTACCCCTGAAACATCAATCCCGCGTGCGGCAACATCAGTGGCCACTAAGATATCAATGTTTCCCTCGCGAAATTTATTCATCACAACGTCTCGTTGTCGTTGATTTAAATCTCCATGTAACCCGTCCGCAAGATATCCCCTTTTATTCAAAGCATCGGTTAATTCATCCACACGTCTCTTGGTTCGTCCGAAAATCACTGATAACTCCGGATTGTCCACGTCCAGCAAACGACAAAGCACATCAAACTTATCTCGTTCACTCACTTCATAATAAACCTGCTTAACGGAAGGTGAAGTCACTTCCTTCGCCTTCATCTTAATTAGCTCTGGATCTCTCATAAATCTTTCAGCAAGACTTTGAATCGGTGCCGGCATCGTTGCTGAAAACAGTAACGTTTGTTTTTGCTCTGGAGTCTCTTTGAGAATTTGCTCGATGTCGGCAAGAAAACCCATGTCTAACATTTCATCCGCTTCATCTAGTACAACCATAGCTACGCGATCTAAGCGCAGGGTTTTTCGGTGGATATGGTCTAAAAGCCTGCCCGGGGTTCCTGTGATAATATGCGGCCCCTTTTGTAGCGCATTGATTTGGCGATCGATAGACTGCCCGCCGTAAATAGGAAGGGAACGAATTCCCGTGTATTTCGCCAGGCGATTAATTTCTTCTGAAACCTGAATCGCTAATTCCCGAGTCGGCGCAATAGCGATGGCCTGTACATACTCTTTGCTTTTATCCACTCTTTCCAAAATCGGTATGGCAAATGCTGCTGTTTTTCCAGTTCCGGTTTGTGCTTGCCCAATGATATCCTTCCCAGACAAAGCAAGGGGGATGGCTTTCTCTTGGATCGGAGAAGCTTCTTCGAAACCCATATCGGTAATCGCATCTTGAATGAGTCTGCTAAGATCCATTTCATTAAAGGTTGTCATACTCGTACTCCCTCTTTCATTTCACACTTTTTGCTGACAGAACATCCTCCTGCATACAGGAAGTATCCAGATGGACCTATATAAAATGAATACGTTCTGCTTAATGGAGAGGTGGGCAGTTCAATATTTGCGCTGCCTGGACTTCACTCAGACCCTTCACAAGGATCAATTCACTCATTAACATTTGCCGTGCATTGTCCAACATCGTTTTATCCTCTAGTCCGAGTTTTTTACTTTTACTTAGGTAGGTTAGATCGTGAATCACTTGAACCCCTTCATGAATATCGCCGCTCTTCATTTTGACGATATTAATCCGCTGCCTTTCTTTATGCGGATTAATGGTTGTGTTCGGTTCCCCATGATGAAAAGTAGCTAAGAGTTTTTCTATTATCTCAATATCTACAGTCTCCCGAATGAGTAAGTGAGAGGTTTTTCTCATGGGAATCATGACTTTCAGCTTTCTCAAAGCCATATTTAAAATATAATATAACTGAGTTTCACCAAGAACTTCCTTTTCTTCAATAGCTTCAACAGTACCTGCTCCATGCATCGGATAGAAAATCTTGTCTCCAATTTGAAACATAGGTCCACCTCCTGGATTGATTATGTTTACACAAAACTCTTACAGACGACGAACCGTTATATCAAACCAATGAAAACCCTAAGGTAGAAAAATGAATAATGGGAAGGGATAAAAGTAATTTGAATATCTAAAGAGGTTACATAAAAAGGGGAAATCCCCTATTGTTATAGGGGATCCTGCCTACGAAATCTTAAAGCTTTGAAACATTAGAAGCCTGCGCACCGCGTTGGCCTTGAACCACTTCGAATTGTACGCGTTGGCCTTCATCTAATGATTTAAATCCATCAGTTGTAATGGCACTAAAATGTACAAATACGTCATTACCGTTTTCTGTTTCGATGAAACCAAATCCCTTTTCCGAATTAAACCATTTTACAGTTCCTTTTTGCATGAACAAAACCTCCAACTTTTTATTTAAATATGCTATTCCTATTTACTCACGGAAATAAAAAAATTCACATATTAAAAAGAGTAACCATCCACGAAGTGATAACCCTTTTTAACATGTGAATTTAACATGACAATAGAATTAACTTATTTACAACGTTAAGCAATGATACCATATATTCCTATTCCATGCAACCAGTAATGAAATTAAAGATACGGATATGTGAAATATCATCTTTTTAGCTCCAGTTTTAAATGTTCATAGTTAGCTTCCCCATGTAGCAACAGTAAATATCAATCGTTTTATTTAGCTGCCCAATACTTTAATAACAAAAAAAGAAGAGCGATGTAACGCCGCTCTTCAACTAGAATCCCGTTAGCACATTAAGGAGTTAATCTACATTATTTGCAAATTTTTCGGAGAAACTAAGAAAAAATCTGGTAAGGGGTGGTAAGTAATGGAAACAAAAACAGAACACAATATCAGACTAACCTCTGCAGAAATTGGTAACCTATGGTCAACCTATATGACCGATAGCATGTCTGCCTGCGTTCTTAAATATTTTATTGCTAAAACACAAGATAAGGAAATTCAAACTGTTTTGGAATTTGCTCTCGGTATAAGCCAAACACATATACAGGTAATAACTGAAATATTTAATCAAGAAGGTCATCCCATTCCTGTGGGGTTCGGAGAACAAGACGTTGACATAAATGCTCCTGCTTTATACTCCGATACTTACTTCTTAAACTACGTACATAATATGTCTAAATTAGCTATGACTACCTATGGTTTGGCCGTGTCATCGGTTGCCCGTAAAGATATAGTGGATATTTTTTCAAAGGCATATATATCGGCTAGAGATTTATATGAAAAAAGTTTACAATGCCTATTATCCAAAGGACTATATAGCCGAGCAGCCTATATCCCTATTCCTGAAAAAGTCGAGTTTATCCAAAAGCAGAGTTATTTGACAGGATGGTTAGGAAATAGAAGACCTTTGAACGCATTAGAAATTACCCAGATTTATTACAATATCCAAAGGAACGGCATTGGAAAAGCATTGCTTCTTGGGTTCAGTCAGGTTGCTCGTTCGAAAAAGGTTCGGGAGTATTGCTTGAGAGGTATAGATATTGCTTTTAGTAATATACAGGAATTATCGCATAAACTATCTGAAGAAAATATCAACGTATCACCGACATGGGATTCTGATGTTCTTAACTCCACAATCCCGCCGTTTTCAGACAAATTAATAATGTTTCATATAACAGCAATTAGCGGTCTATCGATTG
Organism: Ammoniphilus soli; assembly: GCF_040813775.1. Taxonomy (NCBI): domain Bacteria; kingdom Bacillati; phylum Bacillota; class Bacilli; order Caryophanales; family Paenibacillaceae; genus Ammoniphilus; species Ammoniphilus soli. The sequence goes on along the minus strand of NZ_JBEGDL010000010.1, from coordinate 125,650 downwards.
GTATTTATGGAAGCGCTTTAGGAACAGTTTCAAGACGTGATTTGGGAAGTTTGTTTATGAAGATTCTCACCGCAGCCATTGCCTATGCAGAGGATGGTGCAAATCTGATGATTGAAAATGAATGGTTGGAAGAAGCGCCACACGCTTTACACAATATTTCGATGGCAAAGCGTTCTGAATACAGTTAAAGGTTGTTTGCTTACGTTTTTAATGAGTATCGTTTGTTGTACTTCCCCTATGAAGATAATCCGGATGATAGTCAACGTTAATTTAATTCAAATGTAAAGTTGGGAAAGGAATGAGAAAGTGTCACCGTATTGAGGTACTGTTATGGAGCATTGCTCTGCCCGGATTTGGACAAATTCTGAACGGTAAGTTCCTAAAAGGTCTGTTACTGATTGGCTTAGAATTTCTGATTAATGTCCAATCGAATTTAAATGAAGTTATCATTTCAAGTTTCATCGGTCATATAAATGAAGCCATTACCCGGACAAATTATCAATGGTTAATGTTTTACCCTTGTATTTATATGTTTGGTATCTGGGACGCATATAAAGATGCTGAGGGGTTTATATCACCATATGATGCCATTCCATTTGTATTTGGGGCATACTTTGGAACCATTGGTGTTATTTACTCACCAAGTCTGCTAGGTGGTGTTTGGTCAGGCATTTTAGGAATTTTCCTTGGCTTTGGTATAGGTTCATTGATAAGATACTATCTTCTTATCAGATTGACCAATAAGAAGAAGAGCGCCCCATGAGGTCGCTCTTTTTTGTGTGTTTTGTTCCGGTAAACTGCCCTTTCGCGCAGCAATGAAGCAGGGGACGGATGTTGATCCCGTCCCCGTGCTATCGCACCCCGTTAGAAAATACTAGTAAAAAATTTTAAAAGAATTTATGGATTTGAATTTGTCGCCATACAATTTTAAATTTGTATGAAAAAAAGATGGAAAGCAGCAAGAACGAGAAAAGGCGACTAAGGATTTTTTGCCCTCAGTCGCTTTTTTCTTAATCACATGGTGTTCTATTATACCAATTTTCACAAACTAATCTTCCCATTGGGTATCCTCCCGCAGCTCCTAATGCAGCTCCAGGAACTCCACTGAAATTCAAATTTTTTCATAACCAAGCCTCCAATCTGTAATAGATTTTGATTTTTATTTGGTTTGAATATTGTTATCCTTGTCCATACTTTCAATATAGAACGCTAAATATGGAGGATTAAAATGGATAATAATACTTTCCCTGTGGCTAACTTGCCAGCCGATCAATTGCAAAAAGTTCAATCCTTGGAAGAAGAATTACGTCGAGTTATGAACGAAAAAATTGTTCTTATCGCATATGAAGAGAATGAATAGTTCAAATTAAATTACCGCCTAATAAGCGGTTTTTCATTTGAGCCTTTTGCATATTTTTGAGACTTAGAACCGCAAGGGTTACGAAGACATAAAAAAGGACTTCACCCCAAGGAGCCAAAGGCTATTGTAAAGAGGCCATCTTGCGTGCTCTTTTAGCCGCACCGATGGAGGAAATCTCAAAGTTTACCGTTCTTCATCGACGACTGAAGACGGATTTAAGATTTCGTTATCAGTTTGGCTTTAGACTAGAAATTCTGTCCGTATGCCATTTTCACTTTAGTCTGGTAAAGTGAAAATCGTTTTTGGTGTAAAGAGTTAAGATGTCTTCATTTTTCTTGAGGTTCAAAATCTAATTTTGCAAAAGGCTCATTTATACAAACCGTAGAATTTCTAGTACTTAAATGTAGTTAGCAGAATATATTGTCCTGAGGTGATTCCATTGAACAAGACTTACACCATAGGTCAGAAGATTATTTTAGATCGTATGCATGGAATGAAATATGCTCCAGCTACCATTCAAGACGTGTACGAAGATCACCTTATCGTTAGAACCCACATAGGACAGTTTGTTAAAATTAAAAGTCATGATATTGTAGGAACCGCTAAATAAGCGGTTTTTTTTAAGAACTGTGAATAAAATTCCATTCTGTTGCGTAAAATAATTAGAATACAGAAATGGAGGTGCACTTTGTTCCACGAAGCATTGAAAGCACTCAGAGAAGAATATTGTCTTTCACAAATTGATCTTTGTATTAAAATCGGATTTAACCTTCATTCATATGGTTTTCTTGAAAGTGGAGAGAGACTCCCTACCTCAGACCAATTAAAGTTACTCTCTGATTTTTACGGTGTGTCATTCAACCGCTAGATTATAGCGGTTTTTGTTGGTTTAAAATGACGATTTGTTCGTACTCCGTGAGACCCCGTAAGCACCTAGTAAGCTACTCCGTAACAAATTTGATATCCGGTAGATTGTCAAAGGGCAATATAAAGGTAGTATCAAGAGTACATAGTTGATCTTAAGCTCTAAAGATAGCAATTTTGTCGATAAAGTCGGGGTTCCAATTAGGATATCAACGTATTAAAATATCTGTGTTAGGTACATATGCCTAAGAAGTTTTGAAATGAGAGCAGTAGGGTTTAGTAGGTTCCCTGTTGTTCTTATTTTTTATACTTAAGCCAATTAACATGGGCACTTCCCTACGCTTCTCCACAGTGACCTTATGAGCATAATTAAAAGCACCTAAGTGATCAGGTGCCTTTTTATTATATGTATTTCGAATCATAAAAAAGAGGGTTTACACCCTCTAAAATCACCAGAAATTTATTAGAGCTGTTGGTCACATTGGTGGTCACATCCATTGAAATTTGGTCGAGTTTTCAATGAAAAGTATACTTTTTGTTCCTCTTACCTCTATGCCAATCGAAATACTATCCCATGCCCGCCCTTCGGATATTCCCACTTAATATTATCGTACGGACACCCGATGCGACAGCTTCCGCACTCATGACAGCCTTCATAGCCGACTTGCATCCGCACTTCTTCCCATTTATACACTTCTGCAGGACAAAACAAGGTACACAGCTTCTCGGGACACTTGGTGGCACATGTATCATAGTCCAATACATGCAAATGCGACTGGGTATCACACTTAAAGCGGATGCTGTATTGCTTTTGCTCCAGTGAATCCGATTTTGGCACTAAGCTCATTATTTCATCACCTTCCATGCGCGATATATGTCTTGAAATGTCTGCCACTTGCCTCTTCCTTCCATCATGGAAGTAAAGATTTTCTTTTGTTTCTCTTTCTTTGGTGTTCCATCCACAGTAAAGAAATCGCTGGCTGCTTTGTTTATAAACGGCATATATTCCTTAAAATATTGCGGATAGCTCTCAAACGTATGAGTAACGTCCTTATATTTCTTGAGGTCCTGACCAACAAAGCTATCCATTAGTTTCGTCCGATACGTATCCAGCATATTTTCGGAGAAATCATTCGCTTGTTTGGCGAGGGCAACCGTCTCTGCCGCTAATCGCCCCGAAGTCATCGCCATATTGGAACCTTCCCGATGAATGGCATTAACCAATTGGGCAGCATCTCCACAGAGGATGACACCGCTTCCTACGATTTTAGGAATCGAATGATATCCGCCTTCTGGGATCAGGTGAGCAGCGTACTCTGCCGGCTTTGCTTCCTTGAGTAGGGGTCTGATCATTTGATGGTTCTTCACATAATCAAGCAGGTCATAAGGACGGATCTTCGCCTTTATTAATCCCGAAAGTGTTGTCCCGACACCAATATTGATACTGTCTTTGTTGGTATATAGGAAAGCTGTACCCAGAATCCCCTTCGTTGCATCTCCAAATATTTCAATGGTACAGCCTTGATTTGGTTCTAGATTAAATCGCTCCTCTATTTTTGCCGCAGGCAAGTCCATGACTTCCATTACGGCAAGAGCTACTTCATCGGGGCGCAACTCTTTATGAAACCCTAGCTTTTTTCCCAGTAAGGAGTTAACGCCATCGCACAACACCACGACATCAGCGTAAACATCACCATCCGGACGGTCTGTTCTCACCCCTACTACACGGTTATCTTCAACAATGCACTCCAGTACAACTGTTTCCGTGATGAGTAAGGCCCCAGCTTCTACCGCTTTGTTGGCAAACCACTGGTCAAACTTAGCCCGAAGAACCGTGAAATTGTTATAGGGTTCCCTAGACCATTCCATTCCCTTGTAGCCGACATTAAACAAAGACTCTTCGCCGAGAACCCAGAATCGTTGCTCTACTACTGGTCGCTCTAAGGGAGCTTCCTTCCAAAATTCAGGGACGACTTCCTCCATTTGTTTCCGGTAAAGAACTCCGCCCATGACATTCTTGGATCCGGGGTACTCTCCCCTCTCAATCAAAAGTACCTTGAGACCAGCCTTAGCGGCTGTTAAAGCGCAAGAGGATCCTGCAGGTCCTGCTCCGACGACAATCATGTCAAATTTTTCATTAGCCATACATTAATTCACCCCCTTGTTTTACTTTAGTGAATTGTTCAATCAGCTTTGGAACGATTTCAAAAGCATCCCCTACAATGCCATATGTTGCAACGCCAAAAATAGGAGCATTGGGATCAGAGTTAATGGCAATAATGTATTCAGAATTTTGCATTCCAACAATATGCTGCACTGCACCGGAGATCCCTATTGCAAAATAGATTTTAGGGGTAACTGTTGTCCCTGTTTGCCCTACCTGGTGCGCGTGACCAATCCAACCTGCCTCCACAGCATCCCTGCTGGCACCGACACTTGCTCCGAGGACTTCCGCCAGCTTATGGCAAAGCTGAAACCCTTTTTCATCCTTCAGCCCTTTCCCGCCGGCTATGATAATATGGGCCTCATCAAGCTTTACCTTTTTCCCCACGTCTTTTACAATCTTAAGAACCTTCGTGCGGACTTGATCTTCATCCATTTGGATCTGTTCTTCGATGAGTTCCCCACGACGCCCTTTTATCGGGTCGATGGCTTTCATGACCTTCGAACGTACGGTCGCCATCTGAGGGCGGTGCTTCTTGCAAAGTATCGTTGCCATAATATTGCCTCCGAAGGCTGGTCGGCTGGCTTCTAACAGTCCTGTTTCCACATCGACATCAAGCAATGTTGTATCTGCGGTTAAGCCGGTTTCCAAATCTGTCGCAGCGGCACTGGCTAAATCTTTTCCGTTAGAGGTCGCCCCGTACAAGACAATCTCTGGTTTGTATTTATTGACCAAGGAAGCAAACCCTACGCGGTAGGTTTCGGAACGATAATCCTTTAATATGGGATTATCGATCACATAAACCTTATCGGCTCCATATTCAAAGATCGTAGAAGCTAATGACTTGACTTGGTGCCCTATCAAAATACCCGCCAGTTCGACCCCTCGCTTATCCGCTAAACGTCGGCCGGCGCCTAACAGTTCTAAGGAAACACCAGCGATTTGACCTTCATTTTGTTCAATATACACCCATATTCCTTTATAATCCTCAAGAATAACAGCCATTTAAGCTCCCCCCTTCACTGCAAACAGCTCTTTTTTCTCTTTCAGCAAGACATCAATAATCTGCTTGACTTGTTCGTCTGCGGAACCTTCCAGCATTTTTCCTCCTTCTGGTTTAGGCGGACTGAACATCTTACCGACAATGGTTGGAGAGCCTTTTAAACCTAGCTGAGTTCGGTCCACATCCTCTAAATCATTGACCGACCAAATCGTAGGCGTATATCGGGCTGCACGGATCATGTTAGGAAGCGAGGAGTAAGAAACCTCATTTATCTCTTTTTCAACAGCTAATAGACATGGTAGAGTAGATTGGATGACTTCATATCCATCGGGCAATTTCCGATGAACAATAATCTCTCTTCCGGTCTCATTGACGGCTTCAATCTTTTTGACGGAAGTTAAAGGAGGTATATCTAGCCTGCGGGCAATTCCTGGTCCAACCTGTCCTGTATCCCCATCAATCGTCATTTTCCCTGTCAGAATTAAGTCAATTGGCTCTTGCTTGGTCATTTTTTCAATCGCCTTGGTCAAAGCATAGCTGGTAGCTAGCGTATCTGCCCCTGCAAAGGCCCGGTCTGAGATCATATAGCCTTCATCCGCACCAATCTGGATGCACTTTTTAATGGCAGCTACTGCCTGAGGTGGTCCCATGGTAAGTACGCTAATTTTCCCGCCATACTTTTGTTTCAATCTGACTGCTTCTTCTACCGCATGGGCATCATACGGATTGAGGATCGCCGGAACCCCTCTTCGGTCAAGCGTATTCGTTTTGGGATCAACTTTGATGATCTTGGTATCAGGAACTTGCTTAATGCAGACCAAGATATGCATAGACTATACTCCCTCCCTATTCTCCTCATCTGGATTTGAAAACCCCACTCACTCCAGCATATATATGCATTCATCTAACAGTTGTGATAATTTTCACAACAATATAATGAGTCGGAATTTTACATATAATTATTATACAATTTTTGCCCTTCTAGTGTATATGAATATTCACAAAGTTTTATTCGCACTGTCAGAATTTATAACTTCGTTTTATTATTTGGACAGCACGAGGAAAACTTGTTGACGCAGAACTTCAGCTTGGCGTCGGCCAAGTTTTCTAGGTTTTTTCGGTAGCTTAATGAAAGAGCACACACCAAAAAGTGTGCGCTCTGTATTGTTTATGGGGTAAATTGCTCTTCTTCCGTAGATCCCTTAAGAGCCGTCGTAGAGGAATTACCTCCAGCAATGACTTGGGAGATCTCATCAAAGTACCCCGTACCGACTTCTCGCTGATGTCGTGTTGCTGTATAGCCATGTTCTTCCGAAGCAAATTCCGCTTGCTGAAGTTCCGAATATGCGGCCATGCCGCGTTTCTTATACCCTCTTGCCAATTCAAACATACTATGATTGAGGGAATGAAAGCCTGCCAAGGTAACAAATTGAAATTTATATCCCATTTTTCCCAATTCCTTTTGGAAGCTTGCAATGGTCTCATCATCCAACTTCTTTTTCCAGTTAAAAGAGGGAGAGCAGTTATATGCGAGTAATTTATTTGGGTACTCTTTATGAATCGCTTCTGCGAAACGCTTCGCTTCTTCAAGATTGGGTTCTGAGGTTTCGCACCAAATTAAATCGGCATAAGGGGCATAGGCCAGACCCCGGGCAATGGCTTGATCGAGTCCTGCTCTGGTCCGATAAAAACCTTCTACTGTCCGCTCACCGGTTATAAAGGCATGATCATATGGGTCAGCATCACTCGTAATCAGATTGGCGGCATTGGCATCTGTTCTCGCAATGATCACCGTTGGCACACCCATAACGTCAGCAGCAAGTCGAGCTGCGATCAAGTTTCTCACAGCGGCTTGCGTTGGAATAAGTACCTTCCCTCCCATATGGCCGCACTTTTTTTCCGATGCTAGCTGATCTTCGAAGTGAACGCCAGCTGCCCCGGCTTCAATCATACCTTTCATTAATTCGAATACATTAAGAGGACCCCCAAATCCGGCTTCTGCATCTGCAACAATGGGGGCAAACCAGTAAGTATCCCCTTTGCCTTCCGAGTGTTGGATCTGATCAGCCCGCTGCAAGGCCTGATTGATCCGCTTTACGACTTGCGGTACGCTGTTTGCTGGATATAAGCTTTGGTCGGGATACATATGGCCAGCAAGATTTGCATCCGCAGCTACCTGCCAACCGCTTAGATAAATCGCTTTTAGCCCTGCTTTCACCTGCTGGACAGCCTGATTGCCAGTCAATGCGCCAAGGGCATTTATATAATCTTCCGTATTCACAAGGTTCCAAAGTCGCTCTGCACCTAAACGGGCAAGTGTATGTTCAATTTGTACGGATCCTCGAAGACGAATAACATCTTCCGCAGAATACGTTCTTTCAATTCCTTTCCAACGCTCTGCCTTCCAGCTTTCTTGCAGCTTGAGAACTTCATCTTTTCTACTCATTAGAATCATCCTCTCCTAACAAATTCTTCTCCTATTACTATTATGTAACAGGATATTTATTTGTGTTTGTATTATAACACTTAACCCGTTAGATAAACAATATATTTTTATTATTATGAATTGTAATTAAATAATGAGGGGTAGAATATAATTTTTTTGAATGCCGGACCTTCTTCAACTAGCACAAAAAAAGCAGGCCCTTATCTAGGGACTGCTTATCCTTATGCCTTCTTTTTTCGTATGAGTCGACTTAAGCCTTCAGAGTACGCCACTGCCATTTCATAAGCCTTTTCTGCTAACAAGTAAGACTGCTCATAATCGGCATTTCTAAAAGCCTGTTCTGCTTCAGTCAGCAGTTCATTTACTTCTTTGACTGTACTTCGATAGCGATTGGATAGCTGAATCTTTTCCTCCGCTAGTCGACTGTACTTAAACACAGATCCTGCATATTCGACTAACTGAGAAATAAATTCACTAGCTAGTTTTACTAAATTATTAACCCTCTGAAGCTCAAGAGGAACTTCGTTCAATGACACTTCAATTTCAAAGAGGGACTTTTTACCTTCCTCTATCATTTCTACTAGTCTTAGAGGAACACCAGGAAGGTTTTCGCGTCGAATCTGCTGTTCTACACGGACAATTTCAGCATGCAGAGAAATGACTATGTCCTTCGCCTCAAACTCTCCCTTTCGCAGTTCTTCTAATTCTTCGTAAGCCTGATCCCTTAGGGTGATCAAGTCTTCAATTTCCTGCTGAACGGCGGCTAGCAAATCGGCGGCCTGAATGAGCTCCAGATCATTTCCCCCATCCATCTGCTTCGCAATAAAAAGCTGATCTGCCGCTTGCTTGCAAACTTTCTGCAGCTCGAGATAATAGCTGAAGATCGCACCTTCTTGCACTCGATATCGAAGTGACAATTCTTCCAATTCATCCTTTAACTGCTTTCTTTCTTGATCAAGGGTATATAAGATAGGAGGGATCTCTGTCATGTAGTGATCTACCATCCCTTTCTTCGTCACAAGCTCTTCCATTAGGTCGTAGACTGAATCGATCTGTTCTTTGACCTCGTTCACTTTTTCCGTCATTCCTTCGATTCTGCCTTCGTCTAACATGTGCCGTAACTGGGTCAGTTCGCTCCCGAGTTCCTCCAAATGATTATTAAATTGCTCCTGAGGGATTTGATAACCATGTGCCAGCATCTCCTGAATCCCTTCTTTGAGCTGAGAAATCTCTCGTTCAAGGGCTACTGCTACCTCTTGCTTCAATCTAGGGAATCGATCGACAGCGTTCAAGCTATCTATTAGAATCTGCTTTTTCTCTTTCAATTGATTCAGAAACAGGGTAGGCTCACTTTCAATTTCCTTTGGCATTGCTTCTAACCAATTTGCCACCTGCTCATGCTTCTCACGCAGCTCATAGAAGGTAAGGCCATAGTGCAACCTTGCCTCATCCAGCTTTCTTTCCACGAGTGTACACGTCTTCTTAATTTCGTCCAACAGCCTCGTGCATTCTTCTTCGGCAATTTTATTCTGGAACAGCTTACTTTGCAGTTGACCAATTTCATGATCGATATGGGCCAATAAATCCTTGGTTTGCTGAATTTGACGGGCTGCTTTATTAAAGCGGAAACGTTCGCACATGGATTCGGCCTCAAGCAAACTGAATTCAGCAGCGGGCAGCGAATCTTTACGGATTTTCTCCACTAGACTCGCACCCGGGTGTACTTTATCGTCAGCTTGGGACTCGTCCTCCGCTTTCAAGTTCTGCAGTTTTTCTTCAATGGCATCCATCCAAAGCTCAATTTCATCCATTTCTCTGTTGAGTTTTCGCCTTTGGATGTAGGCGTATATTCCTAGTGTAAGAATTCCAGCAAGTATCAGCAAAGTTGTGACTAACCAGGAGGAGCTGCCCCCTGACTCCTTTTCCTCTTGCGTTGCTGCCGTCCCGCTAGCCTGAGCCGGAGCAGAACCCTTTTGTACCGTTTCACTAAATTGTTGTACGACGGTCGATAGCCCGGTCATGTAGGATTTTTGTTTGACGTAAGGAGTAAAGAAGTGATCAGTAACATCTTGAATAGTTTCATCGCTTAAACCTTTAGATGAAAAGAATGAACCGGCTTTAACCCCAAGCTCTTCTTTCTGCTTGTTAAATACCAGCAGCATCTCATCTTGTCCCATGCCGTATTCCTCATAAAGCTGGGTTGCATATTCCTGTGTTGAAAGCTCTTCCGTTGATGGAATAATAACGATCTTGTATTTCTCTGGAAGCTTAACGATAATGTCCCCGAGTTGCTGGACCTGGGATGAATCCATGACATTGTCTTGGTCTTGCACTGCAGCATCTGTCTTTTCGGGAAATGTTTCTGCAGCTACGGCAGAGGTAAATAAAACGAAACTCGTATATAGAAGAATTAGAGATCTGCGCATTATGGAAACCATCGGTATTTCTCCTTAAATCAAAGTAAATAATTCATAATTAACACACACAATTGAGTTATCTCTTTATATTTCTTTTAACATAAAAAAAGTTCCTGCTTGACCAGAAACTTTTTCAACATATTTCTTCATTTTTTAATTGAGAAAGCCAAATTTTCGACAAATAGCTCACGTATTCCTCCCGATAATTGTCGTCCATAGGTTCAACATAAAATACTTCCCTAATAATCTGTGGATTAAAGTAAGGAAAGAATATACTGCTCATCATATGGATAATCTGCATATCCACGTCTAAGTCTTTCCGAAAGTGCCCAGTCTCAATTCCTCTTTCCAGATGAAAAGCAAAATAAGACTTTAACCTAGCGATATATGTACTCATGACTTCCCGTATAAGCATAGAATCCACGCTGAGTTCCCGTTGGATAATCCTAGTTACTTCCATGTTCTTGCTTTGATAGCGGACTACAATTTCCACGGCCGTCATCAGGTCGCCGAAGATATCTTCTTCGTAGGCTTGTCTGCTTTCCCCGTGTTCCATTTCTCGAAATAGCCTTTCAAAATATTCCACCATAATCCATTCTAAAACACCTTGTTTGTTTTTGAAATGATAGCTTACAAGTGCAGCGTTAACCTGTGCTGCCTCAGCAATCTCCCTTATGGAGGTTCCCCCAAAGCCTTGAACCGAGAAAAGTCCAATCGCGGCACGCACGATATGTGCCTTAGTACGGTTAGCCGTTTTACTCACGATGAAATCCCCCTTAATATATCACCAAATTATCCTCTATTGGAATAATGGATGCGGGACGTCTTTCTCTTTATATTTTATCACTCGATCTATGGCAATGTGAATCACCCAACCGAGAATCGACCAAAGGACCAGGTCCATAAATAAGAAGGTAAATAATGCTACAGCTGCTGCCGCCGAATAGGAATGCATCAGAGAAACGGCTGCACGATGAACCCTTTCATAGGTTTCATTCCTTAACCATTCGGACGGAAGCATCAGCAACAGTTTAGGGACGCCCAAAAAGATAAGGAACCCGGTCCAAGTAGTACCATAAATCAAGAATACATAAAATGCAACCACCATAATGAAAACGTTTTCTGTTCGGTATAGAATCCTTTCCAACTTTTTCACCTCCTTCTTCTATTTTATTCCATATCCCTACTAAAGGTACATAGGTTTTTTCTAGAAATTTCAAAAAAATTCTTCTTTAAATAATTCTATTAATTTGATATCTTTGAATTATACATACGCTCAACTGCAACTAGGGGGAAGTTCAATGAAGAAAAAGACCTTTTATCTCCTCTGCTTTTGTATTTGCATTTTTCTTCCCCTCTATATTTCCTCAGGGCTCTGTACGGTTAACAACCAATTTCACTATGGCTTCAACGAAGCCAAATCTATCCGAGTCATGACCTTTAACATTAGGGGAGCACGAAATGAAAAAGGAGAAGTTAATCTCTCAGCGGTCGCAGAACAGATCAAAAAGATGGACCCCGATATTATCGCTTTACAAGAAGTGGATTTTAGACTACCACGCTCTCATTTTCAAAACCAGACCAAAATTTTAGGTGAACTTCTTCAAATGAATTATTTATTTGTTCCTAATCAGAACTTTCTTATTGGTTCCTATGGAAATGCTATATTTAGCAAATTTCCGATCACTGACTTTGATCGGCATCTTCTCCCCAGCAGTATCGAAAACAGGGGCGTTTTACGCGCGCAAATCCATACGGGAACCCAGCCAATCGATGTATATGCCACCCATCTGGGGCTTAATTCGAAGGAAATTGCGAGACAAATCTCCTCTATAGCTACCACAATGTCTTTGAAGAATGGCCCTAAATTGCTCCTCGGGGATTTTAACTCGAAACCGGTTGAAATTGCCCTACAATCCATTCGATCCTTGTACATTGATCCAATTTATGAAAGGAAGATGGATATTGTGACCTATCAACACCATTCAAGGAAAACTCAGCTCGATTATATTTTCTATACAGATGATTTTCTTTTTGAAGACGCTTTCACAGAAGTGTCCCATATCTCCGATCACTATCCGCTTATGTACTCCTTGTTTTTCAATCTTCCCAATAAGTAAGAATATGTCAGTAACTAGAATAGCCCCCTATTGTAGGGGGCTTAACTGTATGGGGCTACGCGAAATTGGTTGCGTCCCTTTCTCTTGGCCTCGTAAAGGGCCATATCAGCCGCGTTGAACAAAGATTCGACGGTTTCTTCATGCTGATCATCTCTCCATGCGGCGATCCCAAGGGAAATCGTTACTTTTGGCTTAGTTTGCTGTTCAATCCGCAAGCGAATTCTTTCTGAGACTTCTACAGCTGTTTCCAGAGTTTGCCCCGGAAGATAAATCGCCAGCTCTTCCCCTCCCCACCTTGCAGCAATATCCGTCTTTCTTACACTGCTCCGCAGGATTTCAGAAACCTGGACCAAAATTTCATCTCCGACCTGGTGGCCATACGAATCATTCACTCTCTTGAAGTGGTCGATATCCATCAATATTAAGGCTCCCTGCTTATTCTGCTTTACAGATAGAGATACATGGTCATTGAGAAATTTTCGATTATATAAGTTTGTCAGGTTGTCGGTAATAACCATTCTTTCTACTTCGTTATGGAGGGAAGCATTTTTAATGGCCATATTCACATGCTGCGCAAGGATTTCCAGTAACTTAAAATCATCAAACGAGAAAGAGTTTGGCTTCTGATCGGATACAAAGATGGCACCTTCTACTTCAGACCCGCTAAATAGCGGTACACCGAGCAAAGAGCGATAAGGCCCCAAGAAAGAAGAGGGGGTCTCTTGCTGCTTATCGGAAACAATGACCGCTTCCTTCTGATGCAAGAGCTTTGCCAATTCTCCTTTTTTCCCTTCCACTTCCATGCCTTTCTGCTCCAGAACCGTGGAGGCGATAACCACAAAGCGTTCCTCCTGAGGGATTCGCTGAAGGATTACGCAATACTCCGCATGATAAGTCTCCATTAATTTGTCTAATACATATTGTAAAATATCTTTCAGGTTAAGGCTTTTATTCAACTGCCTAGCCATCCCGTTAATGAGAAGAAGCTCTCGTATCAACTTTTGTGATTGTTGATATAACTGAGCGTTTTCAAACGCGTTACCGGCGGTATCAGCAAGAATGGTAATATACTCAATATCCTTAGCCGTCATTTCCACCGGCTCATCTGCATACATCTCGAGAACCCCATAGATCCCTTGTTTTCCTCGCAGAGGAGCTGCTAAGGTAATGTTCCTGCCGTTCTGCCTGTCGTCTAGTTGACGAATCAACACCTTTCCTTCCATAAAAGCCTGCAAACTCACTTCCTGTTCTTCCATATTGTAGCTAAATGTTTTGAAGGGCATTGTAGTAGAAGGATCATGAGAGAGCCATAAATCAACTTTCATAGCAGGAAATAAGATTCGAATATTATTCACAATGGAATGCAAGACTTCATCTACATCGATCGAGGAATGAATTTTCTTGGTAATATGAAATAACGTTTCGTGCGTGCGCATCTGTTCCATATGCACTTCCAGCGCAACAAGTAGACCATTCAAAAAACTTGTAACATCTCCCTCGGAAAGCTGCCCTGCTGCTTTTGTTCCGATAAAAAAATCCTCACCCTCAATGCTATCGAAAAAAATGGATGCTAAGCTATAAGTTTTTCCTTGGCAATGAACGACTCGAAACCAAGGCTTTTGCTTGTCTAGTTCAAGCTCAACTGTAGTATCGGCAACAGGGAGAGCTCCGATGACTTTGCTGGAAACTAAAGAATGGTTTTCCCCTATGAGATAGATGGTCCCTAAGGAAGCTACGAAGCGCCGAGGAGAAATTTTCTCTGAAAATGTTTTAAACCCGTCAATAAGTAATTCTTTTTTGGAGAGTATGCTTTGTTCGATGCCTGTTGTTGAATAGATATCGAGATATGCATTCACAAGCTAGCCCCTCTTTTCCTTCCCTTTACTCATCCAGGTGGGTCGAATCGTTTATAGTATGGACAGTCCATTCCCCACTCTGGTAGGATATGTGATTAAACGAGGTATTACTCAGTTTCGTCTTGCCGGTACCATAGCTGCCATTGCTAAGCAATAGCAAAAGGCCATTGATCAAACCGCCATGGCTAACTACTGCGATATGGGAATCAGGGTAGGTTTGGGCAAGCTGTTTTAATTTCATCACTGCCCTCTCTTGCATGTCTTCCAAACTCTCAATACCGTACCTTCCCCCTACATGCTTTCCGGGTTCATAGTCAGGAAAGTTCTTTTTAATTTCTTCCAGATCCATTCCTTCCCACTTTCCAAAATTCCTTTCTCTAAATTCCTGGTATTGCACTAAAGGTATATTTTCATGATATCTGCTGACTTGTTCTGCCGTCTGTCGCGCTCGCACTAAGTCACTGCTGCAAATAAGCCTCAGGGGAAGACCGGCTAAACGCTTTGCCAACCGATTAGCTTGCTGTATTCCTAGTCCATTTAGCGGGATGTCAGTATGGCCCTGAATTTTCTTCAGGCGATTCCAGTCTGTTTCCCCATGACGAATCAAATAAAAATGGTTACCCAAGATAAAAAACCCCTTAATTCAGACATTTGTAATAATTATATGACATTCCCAGCCTGGTTTCACCCTGTTTGCGAAGATAAAATGTAACCAAGCTTTCACTTGTTCGTAAAATTGTCTAAACCATACAAAAGGTCAACTTGTGCTTGACATTCGTCTTGGAACGTTTATAATAATATTCATGTGTTTATAGTAGGGTAGCAATGATTTTAGGTAAAAACGGTAAACAACCCTCTTAGTTTATTCCCATAGGGACCGCGGCTGGTCTTCCCTGTGGAGCACACTGCGGAAACGCTACCGTCCGAATTGGGTGCCGATTAAAGAATAAACTAGCTTACCGGAAGCTAACACCTGATAATCTATAATAAAGGAGATATGAACAATGGCACGTTATACAGGACCTCGTCACAAACTTTCTCGCCGTCTAGGCATTTCCTTAGATGGTACTGGTAAGGATCTTAAGCGTAACTATCCTCCAGGACAACACGGACAAGCTCGTCGCAAGCTAAGCGAGTATGGTATCCAATTACAAGAAAAGCAAAAGCTTCGTCATATGTACGGAATGAATGAAAAGCCATTCCGCAAGCTGTTCTCCCAAGCAACAAAAATGCAAGGCGTTGCTGGTGCTAACTTCATGAGACTTTTGGAGTCCCGTTTGGATAACTTAGTTTATCGTTTAGGTTTCGCAGCGTCTCGTCCAGCTGCTCGTCAATTAACCGTTCATGGACACGTAACAGTTAATGGAAAGAAAGTAAACGTTCCTTCCTACCGTGTACAACCTGGCGATGTAATCGGACTTCGCGAAAAGAGCCAAAATCTTGAAATCGTGAAGGATGCTTTAAGTGCACGCACTTACCTTCCTAACTACTTGAGCTTCAACGATGCGACTCTAGAAGGTACTTATGTACGTCTTCCTGAGCGCGATGAGTTGACATCTGATATCAACGAAACTCTAATCGTCGAGTTCTATTCCCGTTAATAAAAAAAAGAATCAGGATATTCCTGATTCTTTTTTTTTACCTTAGCTCTATAGCGAGTTGGATTTAAGATAATTGGAGAAAGTCCGGTTATTTAAAAAAATGAGGGTGAATTCGATAAAATAACGGGAGAATGCTCCGCCTACTCCCAAAATATACTCGAAAAAACCTTATCTTATTGGACTTACCGGAGAAAATCCGCTTATTTTACTCTTTTTCTTTGAAAATAGATCAATAAGCGGATAATCTCCTGTTTTTGCAATGCCTGATCCTTATCCTAACAAAATCTTCGCGAATTTTCTTTTGCCCACTTGCACAATCATTCCATTTTCCACACTAATCTGCGCCTGTAAGTCTTCAACCTTTTCTTCGTTCACTTTGACTCCGCCCTGTTGAACCATTCGGCGGGCTTCACCTGTAGATGGGGTTAATCCGAGTTCGACTAATAGCTTTGCAATCCATATCTTCCCTTCTTCCAGAAGGTCTGCGGAAATGGACACTTCAGGGATGTCGGTCGGTAAAGCGCGCTGCTGGAATACCCGTTTGAAATTTTCCTCAGCTTCGTCAGCTGCCTCCGCACCATGGAACATAGCGACAAAACGTTTAGCAAGGTTCATTTTGGCGTCACGTGGGTGTACGGTTCCATCGTTAAGGCCTACTCGCAAACTCTCAAGATCCTCATTTGATATGTCGGTTACCAATTCATAATACTTGAGCATCAATTCATCGGGAACTGACATGGTTTTTCCATAAATCTCATTGGCAGGTTCGCCAATTCCAATATAGTTCCCTAAGCTCTTGCTCATTTTCTGGACGCCATCCAACCCTTCAAGGATTGGCATCATGATAGCCACTTGCTGTTCCTTGCCGTACTCCTTCTGCAATTGGCGTCCCATTAATAAATTGAACTTCTGGTCCGTCCCCCCAAGTTCAACGTCACTCTCGAGAGCAACCGAATCATAGCCTTGCATTAAGGGATAGAAGAACTCATGAATACTGATCGGAAGCCCTGTCTGGTACCGTTTAGAAAAGTCTTCTCTCTCCAACATCCTGGCAACCGTTACATTGGCCGCTAATCTAACGACATCGGCAAAATCCATTGGAGAAAGCCAAGTACTGTTATAATACACTTCGAGTTGGCTGACATCCATGACTTTAGCGAACTGCTCCACATAAGTTTGGGCATTGCGCTTTACATCTTCTTCCGTGAGCTGTTTACGGGTTTCTGATTTCCCAGTGGGATCCCCTATTCTTCCGGTAAAGTCGCCAATCAGCAATTGAATCGTATGCCCCAGCTCCTGAAATTGACGAAGCTTATGCAAAACGACGGTATGGCCGACATGGAGATCGGGAGCTGTCGGGTCAAGGCCCAGCTTGATTTTAAGGGGAGTTCCCGTAACAATCGACTTCTCCAGTTTTTTAACTAGTTCATCCCGGGGAACGATTTCAGCCACGCCTCGTTCAATTAGCGATAACTGTCTATCCAATTCCCCTTTTTGTTCTTCAGTTAATTCCCATTTTGTTTCTTCTGCCATTGTTCATATCACCCTTTCAGCTAAATAGAAAGCCTAGAACTGCCTGTTCTGATTAAAAAATAAAAAAACACCTCCTCCCCACTTAGGGACGAGATGTTTGCTCGCGGTACCACCCTAATTGAAGAACCTTGCGGTTCTTCCACTCTTCCTTAGGTAACTCCAGGGTGTAATTCTTCTCCATCTGTGGACCGGTTCGCACCAAACACCGGCTCTCTGAACCCATCAAATAGAAAATACTGAAAACCTTTCTTCATTACCATATATAAGTTCCTATAAATATGATTACCATAAAAATATGGCAAATGCAATGCAAATTCACCTTCAGTTGGATCTTATGCTATAATAAGGGCAGCATGGGGCAACATCTAGGGAGGAAATTTATGACCACGCAAAACGAAACCAAGGACAAGCCGCGGAAGGGGAGAACAGTCTGGCGAATCCTGTGGGGCATTACACAACTAACGATCCTGTTCGTATTTATGGGAGCCTTTTTTGCCGGAGGTGCTGCGGCCGGATATATTGCCTCTTTAGTAAAAGATGATCCTGTTCGTACATATGAGGATGTCAGTACTCAAGTTTTTTCCAATCATCTAACCGGATTTGCTTATTTTAACGACAAAGCCCTGATCGGTCAACTTCGTGCCGAGGAAGACCGTCGCCTAGTCAAAAAAGAAGAGGTCTCTCCGCATCTTATAAACGCAATTATCGCTACGGAAGATAGACACTTTTACGAGCATCGCGGAATTGATCCGAAAGCCATTGTCCGTGCTACACTGCAGGATATTATGGGAAGCCCCGTTCAGACGGGTGGTAGTACGTTGACACAGCAATTAGTAAAACAGACCATATTATCCCCAGAAGTTAGCCACGAGCGTAAAGCACGTGAAATCTTTCTTGCCCTTCGCGTAGAACGCATGTTTTCGAAGGATCAAATTCTAGAAGCCTATATGAATGAGATGTATTTTGGCTATAGTGCCAATAAATCGAACATTTATGGTGTACAAGCGGCAGCGAGGGGAATTTTTGGTATAGATGCCAAAGATCTTAACATTCCTCAATCGGCTTATATTGCGGGAATGCTCCAAGCTCCATCAAGATATATTCCTTTTGAGCAATATAATCCAACTGGCCTAGAAGCTGGAACAAAAAGACAAAAATTAGTCCTAAGCCACATGCTAGAGAATGGCTACATTACCCAACAACAATATAATGAGGCACTCGCCTACGACATTAAAGCGAATTTGGCTCAACCGAGAGAACGAGCTTATCGCCAGTATCCCTTCCTCATGATGGAAATTGAGGAACGTGCTGCAAAAGTGTTAGTAGACCAGGATTTAGCCAATGATCCAACCAAAAATAAAGAGGATTTAACGAGAGAGGAATATCGTGAATTACTGGATAGGAAGCGTGGAGATATTCTAAGAGGCGGCTATCATATCTATACCACAATTGATAAAAAAATCATCGAAATGATGGACTCTATCGCTAAGAATCCAGATAACTTTGGACCGAATCGGACGTATAAGGCCCGCTTCGGATCTGAATATAAAGAAGTCAAGGATGCCTTAGAGGAAGTCGGCGCCACCCTGATTGACAATAAAACCGGAGCAATTCTCGGATTTGCGGGCGGGCGAAATTTTGAGGTTTCACAAGTGAATCATACGATGCGTCCTCGACAACCTGGGTCGGCCATGAAGCCTCTTGCAGCTTATGCTCCAGCTTTTGAATTAGGCATATTGCAGCCTGGTTCCGTCATCGATGATGCTCCAATTGCTCTCGAAAATGGTGCAGGTAATCCACCGCATTATCCTGCAAACTGGAATAATAAGTTTCATGGTTTGATTTCTGTTCGAGAAGCTTTAAGACAATCTTATAACATTCCAGCAATTAAGGCTTACCTAAACGTTGGAATTCCCGAAGCTTTAAGCTATGTAGAAAAGATGGGGGTTACCACACTAGTCACACCGAAGGATAATCCGCGGACGAATGACTATCAAGCAAAAACAGGAGTTATTGGAGGTTTGACACAAGGTTTGACCGTTGAGGAAATCACCAATGCCTACTCTGTTTTTCCTAATCAAGGGTCTTTCCTTGATGCTTACCTTATTGAAAAAATAGAAAACTCGGATGGAGAAACTATTTTTGAACATTCGATAAAACCTCAAACCGTATTTTCTGAACAAACAGCATATCTGACTACGGACATTATGAGAACAGTCGTCCAACGTGGTACAGGATCCGCGCTTCAAAAGCTGGTAAAAGGCAACCGTGATTTCGCAGGAAAAACAGGAACGACTAACGATGATGTCGATTCTTGGTTCGTCGGGTATACGCCGGAGGTAACCCTAGGCGTCTGGATTGGCTATGACATTCCATACAAGCTTCCAAAATCACAGCCTGCCAGGTCCACCATCGTATGGGCAAAATTTATGAATGGACTCTTCGAGCTATATCCTGAACGCTATCCGGAAAATTCCAAGTTTACCCAGCCGGAAGGTATTGTTCGCCAAACGATCTGCAGTAAATCTGGTTTACTTCCTACAGAGCTCTGTCGTGAGACGGGAGCTGTCGTTACGGAAATCTTCAATCGGAAATTTGTACCAACTGAAACAGATAATCTTCATTTTAAAGCACGGGTAATCCCTTATAACGGAAGTTTTTACCTTGCAAAAGCGGAAACACCAGATGACATGGTAAAGACAAGAATTGGAATTAAGTCACCGGATCGATTAGATCTTCCGAATAATCCTGATAAGTACAACATTTCATTTAAGCCTTTAGATTGGGATAAGCGCTTGCCTGATCGCGAAGACCCGCGTGTAGATGATGGTAATGTACCTGCTCCTCCTCAAGGAACATCTAGTCAAAGCGGCAAGCTCACCTGGACGGCAAATTCTGAAGCTGATATTGTCGGATATCGAGTTTATCGCTCCACAATAGGTTCGGCTTTCGAGAAAGTAGGAGTAGTGCTGCAACCGCATGACAAATCTTTTCCGTTAAGTCAGCAAGGAGTTTATTATGTTACAGCGGTTGATGTAACAGGGAACGAATCCGGTCCGTCGCAAGCTATTGCGAATGATAGCTTGTTGCCATCAGATTCTGGCTCATCATCAGATGAGGACGAAACCAATGCTGGGCCTGATTCTTCCACTCCATTGGATGATATTCTTCCTTTGGACCCAACTCAGTCATCAAATTCGGGCACATCTAATAATAAGCCTAAAAACCAGAATGGCGGAATTGACATTCCGTTAACCCCTCCTCTTCCAAATAATTAAAACTTACTTTAAAGGTAAACAAAAGAGAGCTTTGCCACACTGGCAAAGCTCTCTTTTTATGTATGTAGCCTTTAAAATAAGAGAATACTACTTAGAAAAAGAGTACAAGGAGTCCCTCATGGAAAGAGACAAGCCTGGTGTTTCAAATCATTTTTATACTGGTTTCCTTAACGCCATTCTATTTAGTATTCCCATTTGGATCGTCATTTTCTGGGCAATAGGCAGACTATAGTAGATAACGGGAAAAGCCAGCGACTAGTCGCTGGCTTTAGGTGTAGCTAATATTAGTCTTCCATAGTGGACAAATCACCAGTAGGCAATCCTAATTCCCATGCCTTTAATACACGACGCATGATCTTACCGGATCTTGTTTTTGGTAACTTGTCTTTCACTTCGATTTCTCTTGGAGCTGCATGGGCAGCTAGACCTGTCTTTACGAAATTACGGATGTCCTGAAGTAGTTCTTCTGTAGGCTCATAACCAGATCTTAAAGCAATAAACGCTTTAATAATTTCACCACGGATGGCATCTGGCTTACCTATAACCCCAGCTTCAGCAACAGCCGGATGTTCCACTAATTTACTTTCTACTTCGAATGGGCCTACTCGTTCACCAGCCGTCATGATTACATCATCAACGCGCCCTTGGAACCAGAAGTAACCATCTTCATCCATGTAAGCAGAATCTCCGGACACATACCAACCACTCAGACGGAAATATTCTTCGTACTTGGACGGGTTATTCCAGATTTTCCTCATCATAGAAGGCCAGCTAACCTTGATGGCTAGGTTCCCCATGCGATTTGGAGGCAAGACATTCCCCTCGTCGTCAACAATTGCTGCTTCTACGCCAGGAATTGGCTTACCCATAGATCCTGGTTTAATTGGCATGGAAGGATAATTACAAATGAGCTGAGCTCCTGTTTCCGTCATCCACCATGTATCATGGATTCGCTTATTAAATACTTTCATACCCCAATGAACGACTTCAGGGTTCAAAGGTTCCCCTACACTAAGAACATGGCGCAGGCTGGACAAGTCGAAATCCTTAACCAGCTCATCTCCGGCACCCATGAGCATGCGGAAGGCGGTAGGCGCACTGTACCAAACTGTAATATTATATTTCTCGATCGTAGAATACCAGTCCTGTGGGCTAAAACGACCTCCACGAATAACATTGGATGCTCCATTCAGCCAAGGTCCAAAAATTCCATAAGATGTACCTGTAACCCAACCAGGATCCGCTGTGCACCAGTAGACGTCTTCTTCTTGCAGGTCAAGTACCCACTTGGCGGTTTGGTAATGCTGGATCATTGCATTATGAACATGAAGAACACCCTTTGGCTTTCCAGTCGAACCAGAAGTGTAGTGGAGGATTAGTCCATCTTCACGATCTACCCATTCAATATCTAATTTATCACTGGCTTGCGCCATCGCTTGTTCAAAAGAAACTTGTCCCTCTTGAAGTTCCCCTTCAGACCCTACAATAATGATATGTTTTAATGCAGGAAGTTCAGAAACTGGAACCCTTTTCAACAATTCAGGTGTAGTGATCAGCGCAACAGCTTCACTGTCCTCTAAGCGGTCTTTTACAGCTACCTCCATGAATGCCTCAAATAATGGACCGACAATCGCTCCAACCTTAAGCGTCCCTAATACGCTTACATAAAGCTCGGGGGTACGAGGCATAAAGATAAATACGCGATCGCCCTTTGCGATACCTAAGTTTCTTAAAGCGTTCCCAAATTTGTTTGAGAGCTTCTTAAGTTCTAGGAAGGTATACTTTTCATCTCGATTGGCATCGCTGTAATACAAGGCTACTTTATTCTTTCTGGCTGTTTCGCAATGTCTGTCAATTGCCTCATAAGCCATATTTACTTTTCCTGTTTCGTACCAGGAAAATTCTTTCTCTACTTCTTTCCAGTCAAAATTCTTGTAGGTTTCTTCATAGCTTACTAAGTTACTTTTCACTTCAACCGGTTGCAATGTTATCGTTTGCATCTCTTCCAACTCCCCACTATGTTTGTCTAGTTCTGTCTAGTTTCTGAGCTGTCTATGAATCTATTATATCACAATATTTAATTTTCTCAATTTTAAACTTAAAAATTTTTTATTTCTGATAAATTAATTTTCCCATTCTTTTATGAAGGAACATTATGTATAATTTAGTAAATAAGATCGTACTTCATGGATTGGAATTAAAGGAGGAATAGAGCTTATGTTAATTGAAGACATCATGAATCGAAATGTCGTCACGGTTAAGCCTTCTGATTCCATTCGTTTGGCTATGCTGATCGCTGCCCAACACCGCATTCGCCACCTGCCTGTCTTGGATGAGGGAAACAAGTTGGTTGGAATTTTATCAGACCGTGACCTTCGCGATGCCTGTCCGTCCAAGTTCGAATCAGATCAGAACGACCAGGTTTATAGCCGCCCCGTATCTGAAATGATGCTTCGAGATGTTGTCACGGCCCATCCTTTGGATTTCGTGGAAGACGCTGCGTACAGCTTGTATAGCAATAAGATCGGCTGTTTGCCTGTTGTAGACCAAGAGGAACTCAAGGGCATCATTACAGAGACGGATATTTTGCATACCTTGGTTGAGTTAATGGGTGTTCAATTTCCCAGCTCGCATGTGGAAGTTGAGGTTAATGACCAACCGGGAATGCTTGCTGATGTTTCCGCAATATTTAAACAGATGGGCAGCAACGTGACTAGCGTCTTGGTATTCCCCGGACAGCATCAAGGCAAAAAGAACTTGGTTTTCCGCGTGCAAACGATTGATACGAGAAAGCTAAAAAACGCTTTAGAACAAGCTGGTTATCGTGTATTATGGCCACAGGAGCCGGGGGTCGGAATATGAGACCCTCCAGTTTTTTTATATACAGCAAGGAATACCAAAATTATAAATTTAACGATGAACATCCCTTTAACCAAAAAAGGCTTGAATTGACCATAGACTTATTGCAAGAGCTGCGATTGATTCGAGAAGATCAGATCATAAAGCCTCGCTACGCATCAGATGAGGAATTAGCCCTGGTGCATGATCCGCAATACATTAAGGTGGTAAAGGAGTCTGGCCATCGAAACGAGGTATTGCCGGTTGCATCCAGCTATGGGTTGGGTACGGAAGACACGCCAATGTTCCCTATGATGCATGAGGCCACTTCCCTTATCGTCGGGGGTACACTTCGTGCCGCGGAGTTAGTCATGTCTGGCGAATGTGATCACGCAGTAAACCTTGCAGGCGGCCTTCATCATGGTTTTCGAGGCCGGGCATCCGGATTCTGTGTGTACAATGATTGTTCCGTTGTAATTGCTTTTCTTCGAAAACATTACGATGCACGGGTCCTTTATATCGATACGGATGCGCATCATGGAGATGGGATTCAATGGGCGTTCTATGACGACCCTAACGTGTTGAGCCTATCTATACATGAGACGGGCAAATACCTTTTTCCAGGGACAGGCGCCATCACCGAGCGTGGAGACGGACAAGGGTATGGTTTTAATGTAAACGTTCCCCTGGAACCGTTTACCGAAGATAACTCTTGGATAGAGTCATACCATAGCGTTGTCTCACAGGTAGCTCGCGGTTTCAAGCCCGATGTGATCGTTACACAAAACGGATGTGACAGCCATTTCTTAGATCCGCTTACCCATCTTTCTTGCTCCATGGAAATTTATCGGCAAATCCCGAAGCTTGCTCATCAGTTAGCTCACGAGCTGTGTAACGGAAGGCTCATTGCAACGGGTGGAGGAGGCTATGATATTTGGAGGGTCGTCCCAAGAGCTTGGACACTCCTTTGGGCCGAGCTTACTGACCGTCCTATAGAGAACAACCCTCTTATACCAAAGAACTGGATTTCTCGATGGTCCTTAGAAAGTCCTGTGGAGTTGCCCGAACAGATGATGGATCTTCCTGAGACTTTCCCTGTTATTCCAAGAAAAGCAGAGATAACAAGCAAAAACCGTCAGACAGTAGAAAAGTCCCTGCTGTACTGTCCAAGAGGGTAAGCCCAGTCCATACATATAGGTTGAAAAATGAAAAACATCAAAAAAAGGGACAGGTTTTGAACCGTCCCTTATAACAATACTACAGATTAGGCAGCATGCGTGAAACCATTTCATAGGATCTTTTAGAAGCCAACACAGTAAATTCAGGAAAATTGATATGAGCGGAACCGTCTGCCTTGTCGGACATTGCTCTTACAATGACGAAAGGAATTTGGTTTGCATCGCAAACATGGGCAACAGCTGCCCCTTCCATTTCCGTGCAATCACCCTGCATTTCCTCGTGGAGGGCTTTTACCGTATCACGGCTTGCTACAAATTGATCCCCTGAAAGAATTCGACCAATGATCGTTTTCCCTTCCACCACTTCTTGGCTTGCCTTAACGGCAAGCTGAACTAATCGATCATCTGCACGAAAAATGGATTTCGCGGAAAAAGGGATTTCCCCTTTCTTAAATCCTAAGGGGGTTACATCCATGTCGTGGTATTGGCAATCGCTGGATACAACGATATCACCAATCTCTAAATCCGGATTTAGAGCACCTGCAACCCCTGTAAAAATGACTTCTTTTACATCGAAATGGTCGATCAGGATCTGGGTGCAGATACTGGCATTTACCTTCCCGACCCCGCATTTGCATAAAACAACTTCTTTATCTTTTAGTTTGCCGGTATAATAGGTAATCCCAGCCGTTGTTTTTTCCGTAATGTCTTGCATGCCTTCTTTATAAAGCTGAATTTCTTCATCCATCGCTCCAATGATTCCAATCATGGTCTGCCCTCCTCTAGCGCTTACTGTTCTATAGGCCTTGTTGATTGTCGTTCCTCAATTCGATGCGGCAGAACAACGATATGGTTATCTACTTTTTCATTATTCATGAATTTAGTTAGTAAGCGCATAGCTACGGCACCAAGGTCATACATGGGCTGCACGACTGTGGTCAGCTTCGGCCGGACCATCTCGGATAAACGGATATTATCAAATCCGATGACTTCCATATCTTGTGGTACACTTTTCCCCATATCCTGCATTCCATGGATTACCCCGACGGCCGTTTCATCACTCGCGGAAAAAATAGCCGTAGGCGGCTCTTCTAAAGACATAAACGCTTGGGCAGCTTCCAATCCCGCTTCATAAGAAAGCTTTCCGCTAATGACATAATCCTGCCTGAAAGAAATTCCTGAATCAGTCAAAGCCTGGCGATATCCTTCAAAACGTTCCACTCCCGCCAAAGGATCTTGGAAAGGTCCTGTGACCATGGCAATTCTCTGATGTCCCCCTTGAATCAGCCGCATCGTTGCATCATAACCTGCTTGTCGATGGTCGATATTAACAGAAGGGTGCTCCTCCGAACTTTCCTTAGTACCGGCTAATACGACAGGAACGGAAGAAGTATTAAAGACCTGTAAATGCTCATCTGAAATTTCCCGTCCCATGAACACGATGCCATCTACTTGCTTTTCCAACAATGTGTTTATAAGATGTACTTCCTTTTCCAGCCGTTGATCTGAATCGCACAGAATAATGTTATATTTATACATGCTGGCTATATCGTCGATTCCTCTTGCAAGCTCGGCAAAAAAGGCGCTAGCAATGTCTGGAATGACTACTCCAACCGTAGTCGTTTTTTTGCTTGCCAAACCGCGTGCAACAGCATTTGGGCGATAACCTAAGCGTTCGATTGCACCAAGTACTTTTTTTCTTGTCGTCGGCTTAACATTCGGATTACCGTTAACCACACGGGAAACAGTGGCCATGGACACTCCTGCTTCTCTGGCTACATCATAAATCGTAATGGGCATAAAAAACCCTCCTTAATATCCAATATTTGGTTTTCATATTTTCATAATTTTATTGATATCATACGACAAATTTCTCCACCATGCAATTCGTTTTCAAAGGTTTTTTCAAGAATTCGTCGTTTTTTTTAAAGACGAAGATTGTCCCACGGGGTGGGGCATGAATTTGAATTCACCATAATTTTATAATTATAGTTAGTCTTAACTGAAGACCTTCTAAACATGCATGGAATGAAAGTGTTTTCATTGAGCGAAAAAAATAAAAAAGCGAGGATCTCTGGAAGATCCCCGCGCCTTTTTGTTATATAGATGCCATTTTTGTATCTTTCAATTGAGCCAGAAACTCATTAAATTGTGGGATGCTTAGCTGCTGTTTTGCATCAGATAAAGCTGTTTCTGGATCCGGATGCACTTCCACCATTACGCCATCCGCTCCAATAGCCAATGCCGCTCTAGCTGTTGGCAATAAGAGGTCGCGACGACCGGTGGAATGGGTAACATCCACAAACACTGGCAGGTGAGTTTCCTGCTTTAAGATGGGTACTGCGGAAATGTCGAGGGTATTTCGAGTTGCCTTTTCGTAGGTGCGAATTCCTCGCTCACATAGCATGACATTGTTGTTACCGTTAGCTAAGATATATTCTGCTGCATAAATAAATTCTTCAATGGTAGCCGACAAGCCTCGTTTAAGAAGAATAGGAGTCTTCACTTTTCCCGCAGCCTTGAGAAGCTCAAAGTTTTGCATATTGCGTGCCCCGATTTGGATAACATCCAAATATTCCGTCGCGACTTCTATGTCAGCTGGCGTTACGATCTCGCTGATGACCTTTAGACCGAACTCATCTCCAACTTTTCTTAAAATCTTCAAGCCTTCTACCCCAAGCCCTTGGAAATCGTAAGGGGAAGTACGAGGCTTATAAGCTCCCCCGCGAAGCATTTTGATCCCTTGAGCTTGAAGAGTTTTAGCGACTTCACGAACCTGTTCCGTGCTTTCAACCGAGCATGGACCTGCGATGAGCAAGGGTTCTCCAGCTACCCCTACTTTTACAGAGCCAACTTCAACGATCGTATCCTCTTCTTTTTTCTTTCGGCTAACGAGCAATGTTTTCTGGCTGCTTACCTTCTGCAAATCTAAAGATGCTTTAAAGATCTGTTTAAATAAATATTGTACTGTACTGTCAGTAAAAGGTCCTTGATTATTCTCCGTAATCTGATTCAACATAAATCTCTCTCGCTCGGGATCAAATTTGTTTATCCCCTGAGCCAACTTCACTTTCCCAATTTCTTGCGAAAGGGCTGCCCGCTGATTCAAAAGGTCCAGGATTTGCAGGTTTAACTGATCCAATTGTGACCTTAAATTCTCTAACTGATCGTTACTCATTCTCTCTCCACCTCGTTTATTTTGTCTGAAATCGAAATATTATGATGCATTATATCCTATTCTTAATATTTTGTCATTAATATGCCGTATTCGCCTAAATCGGTCCCCAAAATTCCCGAGGATAAAAGAAGGACGCCCTTTGATAGTACATTCATACTTATTGGACGCCCTCCCCCTTCATTCTTAAGAAGTGACTTTTGTATCCGATTTTGCCTTGGAGGAACTTAGATCAGGTAAGCTTTCCACAGAAGTTAATTTATCATAGAAATCCACGTATTTATCTTTGTCTTCGCTGTTTCGCAGCGCCATAGCCACACGAGGATGTTCATTCAGCATGCCAGCAATCGTATAAGGAATGATATAGCCCCATTCCACTTGTTCTCTTAATGGAATCAATCGTCTTTCCAGTACACCCATGATGGAGCGAACATCATACTTAGGGTTTGGCAAGTAATTTACCAACAGCTCGGTTGGGCAGTTCCCTGCGGCTCTCCCCATTCCAAAGAGGGAAGCATCCAAATACGTAACCCCTTTAGCTTCGGCAGCAATTGTATTAGCAAAGGCAAGCTGTAGGTTGTTATGCGTATGAATACCCAATTCCTTGTTTGGTACGTGCTTTTGGAATTTGCTTACTAAGTACTCGATGTCCGAGCCATAGAGACTGCCAAAGGAGTCCACAATGTAAACTACATCTACTGGGCTTTCGTTCACCAAGTCTAATGCATTTGAGATCGCAACCTCCGTAGCATTAGATACAGCCATAATATTAATGGTGGTTTCATAGCCTAGGTTGTGGAACTTTTCGATTAACTCGATCGCTTTGTCTACTTCCTTTATATAGCAAGCCACACGAATCATATCAAGATAACTCTCGCTGCGCGGCAAGATGTCATTCTCGTCCACTCTGCCGATATCGACAAGGGCGGAAAGCTTCGTATGGGACTTTTCTCCAATAGTTTTTCTTAAAAGCTCTTCATCTAAAAATCTCCAAGGACCTACGTTGTCAGCCTTCAACAGTTTAGGAGAGTTTTTATAACCGATCTCCATATAGTCAACGCCAGCAGCACTCAAAGATTTGTAGACATCTCTTACAAACTCGATGCTAAAATCCCAATTATTCACCAGACCTCCATCTCGAATGGTACAATCGACAATTTTAGCTGTCGTTCTCTTCTTGCTCACTTGTCTTCCTCCTCTTCCTCTTCACCGTCCACTTTCACTTTAAAGCGTGTATGCGTTGAAGTGTTTAGTTTTGTTTTATATTATATCGGAGGATATGACGGATTGCAAAACATTTCTAATTGAATTCCAAGAAAATTTAAGCATTCCTCATTATATCTGACAGTATATAAAAATTTACCCCTTTGGATCAAATGCATCGCGAAGCCCATCGCCTATAAAGTTAAACGACAGGACTGTAAGGAGGATCATGAGGCCTGGAAACAAGGGGTACCAGGGAGCCAATACCATAATGGATAAACTCTGCGCTCCTTGCAGCATATTCCCCCAGCTTGGGGTCGGGGGCTGGATTCCGAGTCCCAGGAAGCTCAAACCGGACTCTGCTAGAATCACTCCGCCGACACCGAGTGTCGCGGCCACAATAATGGGAGCGATGGCATTCGGCAAAATATGAATGAACATGATTCGCATATTAGACATCCCTAAGCTTCTGGCTGCCCAGACATATTCCTCTTCTTTCAACTTGAGATATTCTCCGCGAACGAGCCGAGCCGTCCCTGTCCAACCCAGGAGAATAAAAACCGCTACAATGTTTGTCAGATTGGGTTCCAGAAGAGTGACAATCGTAATTAAGAGAAATATCGAAGGAAAAGAATTGAATAAATCGACGATACGCATCAGGACATTGTCCATCCATCCCCCGTAGTAACCTGCCAGAGCGCCTATAAGAGTCCCGATAAAAATCGCTCCGGAAACGGATGACAGCCCCACCAGCAGGGATACTCTAGCCCCATATAACAGCCGGGTCAAAATGTCCCTGCCGTATTCATCCGTTCCGAGCAAATGACTCCAGGAAGGAGGCTGCAACCGCTGAAGAAGGTTTTGTTCCGCAGGATGATAAGGTGTCAGGAAGGGGGCGCATAGAGCAGCTAGAATAATCAATAGAAGCGTAATACCTCCTAGGACGGCTAACCGGTTTTTGAAAAACTTCCGTAAAATAAGCCTTCGCATACCGATTTGAACTGCGCTTTGATCACGACGCATAAACTCTTCCAATGAAAGCTTCTGCATGAGGCTTCCTCTCCTTTATTCGCATGCCAATTACTTGTATTCGATTCTTGGATCGAGGACGGCATAGAGGATATCCGCTACAAGATTTCCAATCACCACTAAAATTGCGGAGATAGTGGTAATAGCCATAATCACCGGATAATCCCGCTGAAAAACCGCATCCAAAAAGAGCAGTCCGATTCCAGGATACGAAAAAATTTTCTCGACAATCACGGCTCCTCCAAAAAACGAGGGCAAGCTTAACCCAAATACCGTAATGATGGGGATGAGGCCATTTCTTAAGCCATGCTTGTAGACGACAATCCACTCATTCAAACCTTTTGCTCGAGCTGTGGTCATATATTGCTGCCCCAATACCTCCAGCATGCTGGATCGGGTATATCTTGTCAGTCCAGCCATATCTGCTGTCCCTAGGGTGAGTGCAGGAAGAATCAAGTGGCGAAGGGTATCCCAAGCCCCTCCCCCTCCTTCCATAAATCCTCGAATGCCACCTGCGGGCAAAAGATTCATATAAACGGAAAAAACCATAATTAATAAGATGCCTAGCCAAAAGTTGGGTGTAGCTAGTCCAAGGAAAGCGAAAAAAGTAGACGTGTAATCAATCCATGTGTTTTTGCGGCGAGCAGCCAGAATTCCTAAGGGAATCGACAACGCGGCGGCAAATAAAAAAGAGGCTCCCATGAGCAGCAGGGTTTGAGGCAGTCGTTCCAGGATCAAATCAGCAACAGGGACCTTCCGGATAAAAGAAGTTCCTAAATCTCCCTGAATAAAATGACCTAGCCATCGCAAATATTGAACCCATGCCGGTTGATCCAACCCAAGGGCAATCATCATTTTTTCTTTATCTTCCGGCTTAATTTTAGGATCCATCATGAGGTCAGTTGGTCCACCAGGAGCCAAGTACATGAGAAAAAAAGATATTAGTGTAATCCCCAATAACAAGGGGACAGCTTGCAGCAAACGCTTCATGATATAAATCTGCAATTCTCTCACTACTCCCCCACAATACATTTGTAACTTAACATATGTTTTGCAGGGCTTGTTTAGAAGAAAAAAAGGAAGCCCGATTAGGCTTCCTTATCGATAACGCCATTGCTGAATGTTATAAAAGCCCCCAGCCGGATGCTCTACTACCCCATCCAGATTGATGGGGTAAGCCGTTATCCCATTTGAATAGTATAAAAAAGTATAAGGTTGTTCCTTTGCAATCCTTTGTTGGAATTTCACAAGAATTTCTTTTCGTTTGGAAGGATCAATGGCTGCTGTATTTTGTTCCAGCAAGCGATCGATTTCTTCATTCTGATAGGAGATGAAATTCAACCCCTTGTCTATCTCTTTGCTATGCCAGATGGCAGTCGGGTCTGGATCCACTCCAAGAGACCAGCCAAGAATCACGGCATCAAATTTCTTCGTCTCCACGTAGTCATTGATAAAAGCACTCCACTCCATGAGGCGGGGCTTGACCTCCACGCCTACTTTGGCCCACTGTTCTTGGACGATTTGCGCCACCATTTCACGAATTTTATTCCCTTGATTCGTTAGCAGGACAAAAGAAAACTTTTCTCCATCCCTATCCAGGATCCCGTCCCCATCGCTATCCGTCCAGCCGGCTTCAGCCAACAACTGCTTTGCTTTATCCGGATCATACGGAAAACGAGGCACGCCTTCAGCATAAGCCCAACTGAGTGGAGATCCATGCGTGTGGGCTACCTGACCCTCCCCTTCCAAGACAATGTCCACCATTTGCTGGCGATCTAAAGCATAAGTTAACGCTTGCCTTACGCGAGCATCTTGGAAAAAAGGATGTTTCAGATTATATCCGATATAGGTATAAGATAAGGAGGGGCTGGACTGAAGCTTCACTTTTCCCTGCTTTTCAAAAAGTCTTCCAACAGCCAAATCGGTTGCCGGAATTCCCATGACATCAATACCGCCGGATTGCAATTGAATGAATTGCGCATTTTGATCTGGAATAATCCGGAAGTAAAGGTGTTTAATATTGGCTGCTCCATGGAAGTAGCGGTCAAAAGCTTCTAACTGGACATACTCGCCATCTTTCCATGTGTGGAAGCGATAAGGCCCTGTACCGACAGGCTCTTTCGTGTTAAAGGGCTGTTCGGCAAGCTTGTCAATGGGCACATGCCCCAACAGATGAGAAGGAAGAATCGCATAAGCACAGGTGTTGAGAAAAGGTGCATAAGGCTCTTTCAAAACAAATCTGACCGTATAACGGTCTAGCGCCTCAATATGTTTAATTTTTTCAAAGTCAGAGCCTCTTGGTCCCGTATAACCTGGGCTTCGGGGGAGATTGTAAGAAAACACCACATCCTTAGAAGTCATCTCTACCCCGTCATGAAATAAGACTCCTTTCTTCAAGTGGAAGGTCCAATGAATGCCATCCTCCGATACTTCCCAGCGATCTGCCAGATCTGGGATCGGGTTAAGCTTCGGATCATAGCGGACAAGTCCGTTAAAGAGCAAGGCTTCTACCTGACCGCTTGAGGCATCCGCAGAGAAATATGGATTGATTAGAGAAGGCGAACCGATGGTGCCCACAATGAGATGCTGTTTGACGGTTTCTTGTTTCGGGGAATCTACTTGCGCTACAGAAGAAACATGGGATTCAGCTACCAAAGTAAGGGCTATTAAAATTACCAATAGAGAGAAAAAAGGCTGTGTCCGCACACTTCACCACTCCTTTTTCTCCCATTTTGCCCTTTTTGAATAAAATAAAAACTGACCCGATGGGTCAGTTTCTTTTAGTTCTGGCTAGGTTTTTTTCTTGCTTTAACAAACAATAATGTAATTAGAACAACCGGAATGGCCATCGAACCGATCAGGCCAGCCATTGTAATGGTTTGTGCATCCATGGAATGAACCTCCCCTAAATTCTTTTAAATCCCCCTACTTCAGATTAAATCACAGTAAGGGTTGGAGAGGGTATACGCCATAGAGTATATTTGGTTCCTTGTCACAAAATAGTTGGATTTTACGACAACCTCTTTAGGCGTAATTTTTGAATAAGGGTCACGGCTAGCATACCGAGCGTCGCGCCGATGATGTCATTGACAATGTCCAAAACGTCAGGCATTCTGCCAGGAACAAATGACTGATGCCACTCATCGGTTAGTCCATAAACAAAACACAATAAAATGGCTATAATTCGAATATCCCATTTCCCCTTCCGCTGAAAAGGGAGAAGAGCCCAATAAAATAGTACGGCTAAGATAAAGTAAGCAATCACGTGCCCAAAATTAAAGCTGTCAAAGAAGGGAAACATCCCTTGAAGCTCACTTCCCGAACGGGCCGAGAGATAAAAAATGACTCCCATCCATCCGAAGGAAGGCAGCCATCTCCACCAATAATGCATAGATAAAAGACCTCCTCGTACACTTCTACCATTTTACACGAAGAGGCCTTTTACGACCAGTATCTAATATTTTGCGTTTACGCGGTCACAATAGGGACATGTGGCAATTCTGCCCGAGTTGCCGTACTCGTCCTCTACCATGTAGCCCTTTAGCACCTCAGAATCGCAATATAAGCATTCTGAACGGAAATCCATGTCATGGCTTGCTTTCCATACATAGGGCTTAAAGGTCTGTCCGACACTTATAGAAAAAATAGGTGAGTTTTCTTCATTAAAGTCACGACCAGCTTGCATCATACCGTTTTGCCTCCTTAGAAGGTGTACTTCTAAAAACAGTATAACCAGAATTAGGAAACCCCAAACCGAATTTTCAAAAGATAATCGCAATAGTCAGCAGATAGAAATTATTGGTTTTTTCGTATATAAAAGTTAAAATAAATCATAAAAACGAATTGGAGGCATTGGATATGATTGATTCCCGTTTAGAAAAATTGGCGGATGTCCTAGTTAATTATTCGACAAAAGTTCAAAAAGGGGAACATGTATTAATTGAAGCATTCGGTATTGATAATGCCTTGATTAAGACCATCGTTCGTTTCGTACATAAAGCAGGCGGACATCCTTTTGTTAACCTGCGTGACCATCAGGTGACGAGAGAGCTGCTCATGAATGCTTCCGAGGAACAGATTCGAACATGGGCTGAATATGATGCGAAGCAAATGGAGATGATGCAGGCCTATATCGGGATTCGCGGGGGACACAATATTTATGAAACGGCAGATGTCCCCGAAGAAAACATGAAGCTATACAATACCATATACAACCATAGAGTTCATTCCACTATACGCGTAAAAAAAACCAAATGGGTCGTTTTAAGATATCCGAATCCGGCTATGGCTCAGCTTTCTAAAATGAGCACGGAAGCGTTTGAGGAATTTTATTTTGACGTTTGTACGATGGATTATCAAAGGATGTCCACAGCAATGGATTCTTTGGTAACGCTTATGAACCGAACCGATAAAGTGAGAATTACAGGCAAAGAAACAGACTTAACCTTCTCCATTAAGGATATCCCGGCCATCAAGTGTGACGGTGAATTGAATATTCCGGATGGCGAAGTCTATACTGCTCCTGTGCGGGAATCGGTGAATGGAGTCATTTCTTATAACACGCCAAGCCCGTATAATGGCTTTGTCTTTGAAAATGTAACATTGCGTTTTGAAGGCGGAAAAATAATCGAAGCGACAGCCAATGACAGCGACCGCATTAATAAAATCTTTGATACCGATGAAGGAGCCCGATATATCGGAGAGTTCGCTATCGGGGTTAACCCCTTTATTGAGAAAGCATTTGGCGATATCCTCTTTGATGAAAAGATTCATGGCAGCATTCATTTTACCCCTGGCCAATGCTATGACGAAGCCTATAACGGAAATCAGTCTGCCATCCACTGGGATATGGTGCTCATTCAGCGACCAGAATACGGCGGCGGTGAAATTTACTTTGATGACGTATTAATTCGAAAAGATGGACGTTTTGTTCTCCCCGAACTCGAGGCCCTTAATCCGGAGAACTTAAAGTAATGAAGGGAACGTTCATGCCATGAGTCTTATTGATATCTCTCAGCGATTATATACGGGGGTGCCGGTATGGCCGGGTGACACCCCTTTTTCCTTTCAATTAACCTGGACAAAAGAAGAAAGCGGGTCAGTGAATGTCGGGCAACTTCAAATGAGCACCCACACCGGAACCCATATTGATGCGCCCTATCACTTTGATTCTAATGGGAAGAAAGTGATAGAGCTAGATCTAAACCTCTATGTAGGTACAGCAAAGCTCGTCCACATCCCAAACCAAGAATCCATAGGTGCGGCAGAGCTTGCCCACTATGATTTTTCAGGGGTAAAACGAGTACTCATCCGTACGGATTCATGGGAAGATCCTACACGCTTCCCTGTGAAATTTTGCTATCTCAGGCCAGATATTGCTCCCTTCTTAAAAGAAAGGGGGATTCAACTAATCGGTTTAGATGTACCTTCCGTCGATCCCATGGAAAGTAATGAGTTAGACGCGCACCACGCCTTATTGGCCAATCAGATTCACATTTTAGAAGGCACTGTGCTTAGCGGAATCAAAGAGGGAGTTTATGAGCTTATTGCCCTTCCCCTTCCCCTAGAGGAAGCAGACGGAAGTCCTGTAAGAGCCGTTTTGCGAACACTATAAAGTCAGCAGTTTAAGGCTGTCCCAAAAGAGTTTTGGGTCTAGCCTTTTTTCTTTTGGGAAAATCCGCTAGTTATCTAAAATAGCTACAGCTTCAGGAGTTTCGACCGCCATTTCGTAATCAAAGTGAACCTGTTTGGGAGTATTTTTCAAAAATCGTGAGTTTGCGTTAACGATTAGGGTTGGCTTTCCTCTCATCGATGGGCCTATCCCCCAAAAAAGGAGGCTATTCTAAATAATCGGTTTTACTGACTTTTTGGGACACCCTCTTCTATCCAAAGGTTCTGTTATATGCAGCGTAAGTGTTCCTTTCATTATCCATCTATGCTACTGTTTACTTATTATTATCTTACTTCCAGAAAAGACGGTGAACACCTTTGGGGTTCGAATTACTGTAAACCGTGTTTCTCAATTTGCGCTGCCTTTACTTTTCGGCGGACTTGGCGGTCTGGCTGGAGTTTCCGCAATTTTCTGGGCAAGCGGGCTGGTAATGCTCTTTTTTGGCTATTCCACAAGGCCATTGCCTACTATTAAAGATTGTGAGACACCACGAAGCCATACTTCTTGACGCGAAGGTGAGAGTAGTTGGAAAATCTCCACTTACAATAAAACTTTATAAGATTTTAAATGAAATAGTTGGAATTTGTACCACTAATCACGAAATCGACTCCATTTTGGAGCGTCTTTTCGATGATAGGTGGACTTTTTCCAACTATCCCTTTATTGTTCTTCTTCATTTTTAAAATAAGTGGAGTTTTTCCATTAAGTCATGGGGTTGGACTAGCTTTTGGGACATATGTTACAATTGAAATATCAAGGATTTCACCGTAACTGGAATCGTTCCGAAGGGCTGCAGCATTTGCCCGATGTCAATAAAATCAAAATTCTGTAACGTAATCCCGTCAATGGATAGAATCTCATTCCTCACTTCAAACTCTTCCTTAAGTATAGATCCTACTGTTCGGGCGATATCTCCATCCAATACAATATAGATGGGCTTCTTGCTTTAAATCGTTTTTGGCAGCCCTTCTGCCAATCCCTTGGCAAATGCTGAAATCCTCTCATACGAAGGTTCTCCATGCCAAAGGAAGGCCAATGCTACTTCTGACTCTCCTTCTACTAGATCAAAGGCTTCATATTGTTCAGCTATCGATTTTGATAGACGATTGGAGTCTATGTCCCCTCTCAATTCATAGGATGGCTTTAATACCTGGAGATTTTTTCGAGGCACTAAGCCTTCATTCGACAGGTATAGGGTATTGCCGCTGACTTGGACACTAAATTCCGAGGCTCCTACGACAGTCGCTCGGATGCATTCTCCTGCAGGAAGTAACGGCCAAAGGATCTTCCCCATTGCCCCTTTCAGCATGAGAGCTTGTCCTAAGTTTTTGCCTAAATCTCCAAATGAACGTTCCTCTCTGCCGTAAATATATTCTCCTACACCGCCTGAGAACATAACTCCTTTTATATTATCCACATGTTGTAATGGTGAAGTTAAATAAAGCTTTTCTAAGTGATGTGGCAGTCTATCATTTTGCAGGATATCAAGTATGGCTTACGCCATCCACTCCGTCATCCGCTCCACCACGGCAGGGTCCTCCACACTCCCCAGTTCCAGAGAAACCCCAATTTGTTTACCGATATAGACGGCTCCAGGTTCAAGGCGGACAACTCTATGGTTTTATCCAACATTCATCAAAAAAAATGAGGCAGCTCCATTCCTCATGAGCTACCTCATTGCATTTTACAAAAACATACTCAAATTCATCACATTCAACACAGCGTGGTCCGGATAAATCGTCCTGGAGAGAATCTTCCAATCATCCCCCTCTTTACGAATAACATCTGCTCTTTCCCCAAATAGCTCCTCTGATTCTATGTCCGAGCCCCTGCTCCTTTTATATAGAAAGTAGCTTCTAACCTTATATTCATCAGGATTGGAATTGGCTTGAACGACAATGTTGCTTACAAAATGCCGTTGCCTGGTTGGAGGGCTTTCTACCCAGGCAGATGACGTATACAGCCTTTTCACCCTAGTCGTCAGCGAAGCTTTGGTTTCTTCGAAATAGGTCATGTCATCATTGATATTCGCACCATCCCTGCCTTCTGTGGTGACGCGCAAAGGCATTCTGTAAACGATGTCATTCGATAGCAAATCTAGCCATTCCTCATACTGTCTATGGTCTAACAGATACGCTTCATGATAAAGCATATTGGAAATCTGGCAAACGATGTCAGCATTCATTAGTTTTGTTCCTCCTCTTCAAAAAGATCTTTGGTCAGTAATTCCAGCCAGTATTCGTGCATGCTTCGGGAAATCGCATCGATGTAGCAAGTTGGGTAAGCCACACCAGGCCCTAGGAAGTTGGCGTCCGGTTCGACCCGCTCAAATCCCATGAGGTAGTTGGAAACGCTATTGTAGCTTAATTCCTTATCTCGAGCCATCAGTCCCTTATTC
Source organism: Ammoniphilus soli (assembly GCF_040813775.1). Lineage (NCBI taxonomy): Bacteria > Bacillati > Bacillota > Bacilli > Caryophanales > Paenibacillaceae > Ammoniphilus > Ammoniphilus soli. The sequence goes on along the minus strand of NZ_JBEGDL010000010.1, from coordinate 87,516 downwards.
GCTTGCACAATGCGGGCCCACGTTTCCGTATCATCCTGTTCAAGCGTTCCGGAAGGACCAAAGGAGCCGATATATCCTTTATAGGCCGATTCCTTGTATTCCTGCGGAGCTGCCTTATCAATCATGAACCAGCACCAGACTTCAACCTTATCGGGGCCTAACGGTCTCCATACGCGAAAGTTCAAATAGTTATGCAGATCCCCTTCGGTTCCATGAATCGGGCTGACAAACGACAGATTAGGGAACACCCCTCCGACAAAAACCGTTGTTCTGGAAGCAATGTCTGCTTGCTCTGGGTTTAGGTTTCTCTCAAACATCGGCCACATCGATTCTGGCATGGTTTGATATGTATGCTTGGATCGGCCTGTGGCTGAGGTAATCACATTGATTCCGTGCCCATTATTCAAGACGACTTGATGCCCATAGCCTGCATAAAGCGGGTCTGAAGGACTGATGCCCATTTCTACCGTGGAACGGTGAGTCGTTTGGACATGGTAGGGATCGGCTGCGAAATTTTCACTCGTCGCTTTCCAGTTTGCTTTCGCTACCCAGCGCTGCGGCACTCCCCTTACTTCCATTCCGCCATCGCTGCGGCCTAGCATTAGATCAAAGTACCATTTCATATCTCCCAGATAATCCTCTAAAGGCATGGCATTCGGATCTAAGTTCCCAAAAATCATCCCTTGGTAGATGCCCACCTTTGGGATTGGGCGAAGTCCCCATTCATCCTTCTCCATCTCCTGCCCATAGACCTTATCGCCTGCAACTATGCCAATCAGCTTGCCTTCGAGATTAAAGCTCCAGCCATGATAGGCACAAGTAAACGTTTTCTTTTTTCCGTAATCAGCTGTACAAAGATGAGCACCTCGGTGCGGACAGGAGTTAAGGTAAGCTTTAAACTCCCCTGAATTGGTTTTAACAAGAAGCACGGGATCGTTGACCATCCAACGGGTCACATAGCTTCCTGGTTCTCTTAATTCTGACTCATGACCTAAAAATTGCCACGTTCTACCGAATATCTGTTCTTGTTCCAGCTCATATATATCAGGGTCTGTTGTTACCCATTGAGGCAATAGGCCCTTATCCATCTTTTCTTTCAGCGTTTGAAATGTCTCTTTGCTTAACCGTGTTCTTCTCATCATGGTTTCTTTCCCTCCCGTAGTTCAGCAAAATCCACTGCGATTCACTCTATGAATTGATAATTCATTTGGTGATTTGATAATTAAAATATAACCCAAACTTTGAAAATTGTCAAATCTTACAACAATTTTGTCTATTTTGTTTACGCACAAACAAAAACACCCTTTACCGTAAGGGTGCTTCATGGTTTACTATGTGACATGTCCCATTCTTCGAGAGATTTTCATGGCGGTGTCCTTCACCTGCTGCACTAACTGTGCTCTAAGCTTTCCCTCCATTTTGAAGCTGGGCCCGGATATCCCGACCGCGGCAACGGCTTCTTTCCCTCGAAATACAGGAGTCGAAATCGCTGTGAACCCCACAAAGGTTTCATCTACATCTATATAAAAACCCGTTTGTCTTACTCCTTCAAGGCGTTTTAAAAATTCTCCCTCATCCGTCATTGTATAGGGAGTGTGGGCTTCCAGAGGAAACTCTTGAAGCAGATCGGATACGAACTCATGCGGCTTGTAAGCTAACAGAACAATGCCGAGCGCCCCATGATGCAGGATACGCCTTCTCCCCACAAAGTTTCGCGGTTGGAAATCCTCATCGCTATCGTATCGAAGAAGGTACTGGATCGTCTTTCCCTGCTGCACGGCAAGAATGGTGGAATGGCCGGTGATCTCATGCAAATCTAGCAGGAAAGGTTCCGCTTCCCGCCGGATATCTAGATTTTCAAGGACGATTCCTCCATATTCTAAAGGCTTATAACCCAAACGATAGCGATTTTCCTTCATATCGTATTGAATCAGCTCATTTCGTTCTAGCGTCCAGAGCAAACGGTAAACGGTGGCCTTGGCCAAACTCGTTTTCTCAATAATCTCTTCAATGGAAAGATCCGGTCGTTCAAAACTAAAGCAGTTTAAGATTTGGATGGCCCTCTCTACGGCCCTGATCGGTTCCACATTTAAATCCCGCATCATGTATTCCTCAATTCATTATCTTAATATTCAAATCATTTTATAGTCTATAATTCTATTATATCACCGTCTTGATGTAAAGCCTTAACCCTAACTGGATGGGCATATAGGTATAGTGTATAATGAACAGTAATATATTGATTTTTCCTAATATTTGAGGTGAGCTTAGTGAGAGATGTGAACATAAAAACGACCTTATCGCTGGATAAAGCGATTAAAATATTGGATTGTTTTTCATTTGATCAGCAGTACTGCACCATTGATACGATCTGCAAGCTAGTTGGCATCCCTAAAACAACAGCTTATCGCCTGCTTTATACATTGGAGATGAATGGACTAATACATTATAACGAAGAAGATGCCACCTATTGCTTAGGGATGAAAGCACTCCAATACGGAGGAGTCGTCCTCGGCCGATTGCCCATCCGAAAGGTCGCAAGTTCCTATATAGCCTCCCTCCATCAGAAGACAGGCTTTTCTGTCACCCTTACTGTGCTCGAGGGCCATCGCCTGGTTTACATAGATAAATGCGAAGGCATCGAAGGAGTTGGCTATACTTCATCTATTGGGCGTTCCAGAGACCCCCATTTTGGTTCTCCGGGAAGGGTTTTAATGGCATACCTTGATGAACAGGAGGTAGAACAGATACTCAGATCTACCCCTTTAAAGAAGTACACGGATCACACTCTAATAGACCCCCAAGCATTCATGAGAGAATTGGAAAACATAAGGGAACAAGGATATGGCATCGACTATGATGAAATCATTTTAGGAGCTGGAGCCATCGCTGCCCCCATTAGGAACAAATGGAACGAGGTCGTCGCTGCCGTGACCATCGTAGCTCCTACCAAGTCAATCTTAGATTACCCCGCAGCCGCATTAGTCGAGCAGGTTTGCGAATGTGCGAAGCAAATTTCTTTAGCCTTTAGTTCCGATGTTCATCTGTAAAACGAGGCTGTCCCTAGAGAGTCAAATTTGTGGACAAGCCTTTATTCTATGGGGGTAGTTTGGGGGGCTGTTATCAGGAATGGCAACCGCTTTGGGAGTTTCTACCGCCGTCTCGTGATCAAAGCGAACCTGTTTGGGACAATTTTTCAAAAATCGGGAGTTTAGATTTACGATAAGGGTAAGGCCCGGCACCAGCCGGGCCTATCCCCCAACCCTCGATTCTTTTATTTGCAGGTCTTTTGCCTTTTGAATGGCAGCATCACACATCTCCATAGCCACATCTTGCGAAATCGTGCGTTTTTCTATTAATTTATCCATCTGTTTCACCTCACAAATGCTCGAGTCTTCTCTCATAGGTTGTCTCCATCATACGAATTAAATGATAGAGCGACTCGTTATGGGGAACGGGTATTCCCGCTCTCTCCCCTAGCCGAACGATAGCTCCATTCATGTGCTCCACTTCTGTCGGCCTCTTGGTTAAAATATCTTGAAGCATGGAGGAAAGGTGCTCCCCGGATTGCTTGGGATCGAGCACGCCGCGAATGGTTCCAAGGATCTCCTCCAAATCTAGCGAAATGCCTTCTGCGCTTGCCACCTGTACAATCTCCTGTAGTACTTTCCTCATAAAAGGCTCCCGTTGCTCGTATGCCCCTAAATCGGCAACCTTTAAACGCGTAATCGCCGTTACAGGATTCATGACCGAGTTAAACGCCACTTTTGTCCAAATGATTTTAAATACGTCCGGTGAAATGGTGACGTTCATTCCCGCCTTATTCATTGCCTCCGATATGTGGATCAGTTTTTCGCTAACCTCACCGCTCACATTCATGATATGGGTTTCCCCGCTTCCTAATGCCTGGATCACGCCAGGGCCCATGAGCTCTGCTGCAAAATTGGTAGTCCCCGCGATGACCTGATCTTTCCTGATGAACTCGGTGATCACTTCCACGTTTCCTAAGCCGTTTTGAAGGGTCATGATTAGCGTCTGTTCACCGATTAAAGGAAGCGAGTCTCTCACTGCTCCTTCCGTTTGAGTTGCTTTGGTGAATATCAAGACCAAATCTGCTTCGCCAACGTCAGAAGCTCTCAGACTGGCGTTTATCGGAAGAAAAGTTGACCCTTGTTCGGAGATCACCTCCAATCCGCGAGAATGAATTTGCTCAATGTGCTCTTTCCATTTATCGATGAGAACGACTTCGTGCCCGCTTTGGTAAAACATAGCTCCAAATCGGGAGCCCATGGCCCCTGCCCCTACGATGGCAATTTTCATGATTTGATCTCTGCTCCTTTTCCTTATCCCTGATTTAAAAGAAAGGATGCCAGTAGGAAGTACTCTTCTTACAGACATCCTCTTCATTTCCTGTTAAAACTGCTGATCAGACACTTGCGGAAGATAAATATCCAAGACGGCGGAACGGCCTTCTTTTACCGCTTGAAGGGCACTTATAATCGCTTCCATTAGCTCGCTGGGCTTTTCCACTTTACGAGCGTATGCCCCTCCTGCTGCTTCGGCTACTTTAGATAAATCGGCCCGAGGATCGAAATTTACCCAAAACTGATCCGTTTGGTTGGCAATGCCATTTGGATGAACGCCTAGCGTTGACATTCTTGGAGCTCCCCATCCCCGATTGTTATAGATGACAGTGAGGAAAGGCGCATCATATTTTCTGGAGATCCAATGAACTGGAGTAGGGTTGCTGAAGATATAGGATCCATCCCCTGTTAAGCTGACAATTGTCTTTTCAGGAGCAGCGAGCTTTGCGCCAATCGCTGCACCGCCGTGCCAGCCGAGCGAGCTTGCGCCGCTGCCAAACAGAGTGCCTGGCTTATTTCGTCCGAGATGTCTTGAAACGGTCTCATAATTTGTAATGGTCTCGGTTAAGACGATTGTATCTTCATCAATTGCTTCCCGAATGCAAGCCGTGAGATATTGCGGAGTAATGACATCAGGATTCTGCAATTGCTCAACGTCTTTCCAACTCTTGCGCTGCTCCGCATGAATTTGAGAGAAGACCTGATGACGCTGGCTAACTAGCTCTTGATCAATGGATTCTACTCCATCCAGATACGCGTTGATTTGCTGTAGGGCGATAAAAGAATCCGCTTTATGGAAACGCTCGGAAGGAATGTACCATAATGGGATATTTTCTTTAAGCGGATCAACATCAATATAGTAAACCGGGCAATCCTTCGCTGGCTTATTCTTAAAAGGGATCCAAGGAATATCACTATCAAGCACTACAACCAGGTCAGCTTCCGCTAGGATTTCATTCTGGATAGGTGCATTCCACTGGTAGCCAACGTGCAAAGGATGGTCAGCAGGAAAATTCATATAGTACGGAACGGACTCTAATACAGGGATGGCAAGTCTCTCGCTCAGCTTCACTAGCTCATCTACCGCTTCTGTATTCCGGCCGAGATACGAAGTAACGACCAAAGGCTTTTTCGCCTTCAACAGCGCTTCTGCCAAATCAGCCACTAAGGACGGGGCAATCGCTCCTGGAGATAGAGCTCCCCATCCTTTCGTATCAAAAGAAACGGGATCTACTTCTTCTTCTAGTACTTCACGAGGGGCCATGAGGTATACAGGTCCTTTGGGTTCGCTTTGGGCAATTTGCAGAGCCCGGTGCACCAATTGCTTCATGTTTTTTCCAGTTCTGACTTCATTGTCATATTTCATGTATTCTCTTACAATCCCGCGCTGGTCGAATACGTCCTGAATCCAGTGAATATGTTCATTGCGGCTTCCAAACAATTCCCCTTCTTGTGTATGTGGTGAGGCCCCGGCAAAGATCAGCACAGGCACTCGTCCTTTCGCAGCATTATGTATGGATCCTCCTAGGTTTTGCGTTCCGCATTCGACATGAACTAATACCGCTTGCGGTTTCCCGCTTACTTGCGCGTATCCATGTGCAGCACTGAGAGCTACAAATTCATGAGGGCAGATAATGATTTGCGGTAATTCCTTTTCTTCTAGCTTGGCTTGGGCCCAGTATTCAATAATGGCAGGGTGATCGCTTCCAAGATTCGAAAAAAGACAAGAAACGCCCGCTTCTTGTAGCGCTTCCATTAAGGCGCTTGAAGCCGTGTACTTAAAGTCTTGCGGATTTACTGTATTTTGAGCCTTCTGAGTCAAGGACCCTTGTGTTGTCATCATCATCTCTCCAATCCACATTGTGAACTAATTAATTCATTTATAATAAAATGATAATACGTAATTTTGAAACTGTCAATTAATTTAGTATATTTTTTAAATAAAAAAGGGGAAGAATAAAATTCTTCCCGAGGTGGAGTTAGGGTTCAAATGATAGTAAGAGTATCAACTACCCCATCCGCTTGCCTTCCTATTATAAGAAGGCAAGCTAAGCGGTATTTGATAGATTTTATTTATATGCTTCTATTATTGAGGCGTAAAGGTCATGATGATATTGCCGCTTCCTGACGATTGGCCATATCCAAGAAACTGATTTTTATAGCTTCCTTCTAAAACACCCAGCAATGCCGCAAGATGTCTTCCGCCGGCTTCAATTCCTGCCGCTCTTGCATATTGGGGAAGCATGTTCCAAGCCTGTTCTTGATCGTTTTTCTCAAGATATTCGATAAATTGGCGGTCCATCGCCTGTTCTGATAGAGTAGGCATGATTTCCGGCCCTCTGACCAAGTTATGAGAAAGAGCGCCGCTGCTCACAAAGACTATTTTCTTTTGGCTATCGCGCATGACTTTTCCCATGACCCGGCCCCATTTAAAGGTTTCCTCCAAATTAGCCGCCCAGCAGCATGAAAGCTCAATGACGGGAATGTCCTCATTCGGAACAAGGTAACGGAGCGGTACGACTGTTCCGTAATCCAAAACATAGGTAGGATCATTCACTTCAATGACACGCAGACCGGCTTCTTTCCCGGCAGCTACTAATTCTTTAGCTAACTGCTCATCTCCCGGATAGTCATAGTGAACATCAGAAATTAAATCCGGAGCCTCAAAAGCCGTCAATACGCCTTTATGTCTTGGTGTCGCATCAACAAAATGGTCGAAAGTGGATTGCCAGTGTGTCGATATAAGCACCACAGCATCCGGTTTGATTCTTTCGATCTCTTTTGCCACTTCCTTCATGCCTTGAATTAAAGGCTGGTAAAAGGCTGGGGCTTTATCCTCAAAGCAGATTCGCGGTACGTGAGCAGTGATGACTCCCAATCCAATGGTCATGATACATCCTCCTCCAGCATTTTTGTTTTTTATCTGCCAGGAATATCCGATACCGGGGTTCCAGCAATTCCCCAGTGAGTTTTTGGCATTTCATGGACAAGGACGCGAATCGATTCTTTTGGTGCGCCCAACGTCTCGGATACAGTAACCGTAACATTTTGAATGAGCTGTTTTACCTGTTCTTCAGTTCTACCCTGCAGAATTGTAATATTGATTAATGGCATATCCACTCTTCACCCTTTTCCTAAGAGTCGTCTCTTTATTCAGATACCTTAAAGCTGATTTCTCCCAACCCATCCAATTTCGCTGATACGGTATCACCCACGTTCAGCATGATGGCGCCTGTAATGCCACCGGACATAATGACCTCCCCTGCTTTAATTTTTTCGCCTTTTTTCGCTAGCATATTGGCAAGCATAGCTAAAGAGTTCGCAGGATGTCCAACCACAGCCGCACCAGCACCCAAATCTTTGATTTCCCCGTTGATAGACAAAGTAGCTCCCACCAAGTCCAATTCCAATTGATCAGGACGAACCATCCGGTTTCCGAATACTACTCTAGATGTCGATGCATTATCAGCGATAACATCCGGCAGGGTGAATTTAAAATTCTCATAACGGCTATCAATAATTTCTAGTGCAGGAATGACATACTCCGTTGCTGCCAGGATTTGGGCAGCCGTAATGCCTGGGCCCTCCACGTCCTTCCCCATCACAAAAGCAATCTCGACTTCCACTTTCGGATGGATGACATCGCTGACGGAAAGTGTGCCCCCATCAGGGATCAGCATATAATCAAAGACATAACCATAGATGGGATCTTCCACACCCATTTGTTTCATTTTTGCTTGACTTGTTAAACCCATCTTCGGACCGACTATGCGATGTCCCTGCTCAAGCTTTATCCCTACCAATTCCTCTTGAACCCTATACGCTTCCTCTACCGTCATTTCTGGATAATCGGCTGTAATCCGAACCACTTCTCTTTTCTCTATTTCGGCTGAATGCAAGAATTCTGCAGTTGATTTATAGTTTAAGCCACTCATTATCTTCCCTCCTTTACCGGACCGCGACTTCTTTTTTCGATTTTGCGATTTCTGCTGCCACATCGACAATCATATCTTCTTGACCGCCAACTACTTTGCGTTTGCCCAATTCAATTAAAATGTCGCGGGAATCAATGCCAAACCTCTTGGCAGCACGCTGCGCATGGAGTTGGAAACTGGAATATACGCCAGCATATCCTAGCACGAGACTATCTCTTGTAATTTCTTGCGGTACCTGAAGGATTGGAGCAACCACTTCTTCCGCTAAATCCATTATTTTATAAAGATCTACGCCGGTTGCGATTCCTAAACGATCCAATACAGCAACCAACACTTCCGTTTGGGTGTTTCCTGCTCCTGCACCTAGGCAGCGGACACTTCCATCAATGCGTGTCGCCCCTTCCTCGATAGCAACAAGCGTATTCGCCATTGCTAAAGAAAGATTGTTATGGCCGTGGAATCCGATATCGACAGACAAGCTTTGGCGCAACGCCTGGATTCGCTCTTTCACTTGATGAGGAAGCAGGGCGCCGGCGGAATCTACCATATACACTACATCTGCTCCATAGCTTTCCATAAGTTTTGCTTGTTCAACTAGCTTTTCAACTGGAGCCATATGGGACATCATCAAGAAGCCGACGGTTTCCAGCCCAAGTTCTTTGGATTTGGAAATATGCTGGGCAGATACATCCGCCTCGGTTACGTGAGTTGCAATCCGGGACATCTTTACACCCAAGTCAGCGGCTTGCTTCAATTCTTTGATGGTTCCAATACCAGGCAATAGGAGAACTGCTACTTTGCTTTGGTCACAAACCGAAACAGCTGCCTCGATCAGCTCAAATTCATTCGTACGGGATAAGCCATATTGCAAAGAGGATCCGGCTAATCCATCCCCATGGGCCACTTCAATATAAGGCACATTGGCATCATTTAAGCCTTTCGCAACTTTAAGCACTTGATCGACCGTATATTGGTGAGCGATGGCATGGCTTCCGTCACGCAATGCTACTTCAGTTATTAAAATATCTCGATGTTTTGTCATAAGTATTCCCTCCCCTATAGAGCTTTTTGAGCAAGCTGATGCTTCGCAAGTTCTTCTGCGACCTTCACGGCTGCAGCAGTCATGATATCAAGATTGCCTGAGTACTTCGGCAAGTAGTCTCCCGCACCTTCAACTTCCAGGAATACGGTTACACGGTTTCCATCAAAGATGGGCTCTGTGCGCAAACGGTAACCAGGCACATAGGACTGTACGGTACTCACCATCTCTTGAATCGATTGAGAAATCGCTGCTTCATCCATCGTTCCCTCTTCCACAAGAGCATGGACAGTATCTCGCATGAGAATCGGCGGCTCTGCTGGATTCAATATAATGATGGCTTTTCCTTTCTTCGCTCCACCGATTACTTCAATTCCACGAGATGTCGTTTCGGTAAATTCATCAATATTTGCACGTGTTCCGGGCCCTGCACTTTTGCTGGAAATGGTAGCAACGATTTCTGCATAAGCTACCGGGCTTACTCGATTAATGGCATGAACAATCGGGATGGTTGCTTGGCCACCGCATGTAATAAGGTTTACATTCGTTTCTTCAATGCGCTCTCCCAAGTTAACCGGCGGCACGACAAGGGCCCCAACAGCTGCTGGAGTCAAATCCAACACCAGCTTTCCGGCTTCTTTCAATAGCTTCGCATGGCGAATATGAGCCTTTGCGGAAGTGGCATCAAAAACAAGGTCCGCTAGTTCTGGACGCTCTAAGAACCCTTCAATCCCTGTGTCAATGACCTCATACCCATGTTCCTTCGCTCTTCTTAAACCATCTGATTCAGGATCGATCCCGATCACTGTAGTTAACTGCAAAGTGTTTGAACGCTCCAACTTCATCATTAAGTCCGTACCGATATTACCGGATCCCAAAATGGCTACTTTTAATTTGGACATTGAATCTCGCTCCCCTCAAATTTTCCTATTTTGTTCCCTTTAGCTCGTAAAGCGTACTCCAACTTCACCTAAATGAGCAAATCTAGCTTGGAAGTAATCCCCTGGTTCTGCATTGACTGCAGCAGACAATGCTCCGGATAAGATCACTTCGCCAGCCTTGAGTGTAATTCCGAATTCATGCAGCTTATTGGCTAACCATGCAACACAAGTGGCTGGATGTCCCAATGCAGCAGCCCCTACACCCGTGTTCATGATTTCCCCATTTTTATAAAGAACAACGCCAATTTGCGCTAGATCCAGCTGGTCAATCTTCAGTGGCTTTCCGCCTAAAAGGTAAAGTCCTGAAGACGCGTTATCTGCAACGGTATCCTGCAATTTTATTTTCCAGTCAGCAACACGGCTATCTACAATCTCCAAGGCAGGAACAACATAATCAGTTGCTTGTAAAACATCCGTGACCGTTACTCGCGGTCCAACCAAATCTTTCTTTAATACGAAAGCAATTTCTGCCTCTACCTTAGGCTGCAGTACACGATTAAAAGAAATCGTACCGCCATTTTCCACAACCATGGAATCCATTAAATGACCGTAATCCGGCTGGTCCACTCTTAGCAATTTCTGCATGGCTAAAGAGGTTAGTCCTATCTTCTTTCCTACAACTCGCTGGCCTTCTTCTACTAATCTATTAATGGTAACTAATTGGACTTGATAGGCTTCATCGATGGTAATGTCCGGATCGATTGCCGTCAGGGGGGCAACCCCCTGACGCTGAATTGTGGCCTGGGCTAAATGGTCAGCAAGCTTTACCGCTTTTTCTATATGATTTGCACTCAACTGTATTCCCTCCTATAATTTGATGCAAATATTCGTTAATTCGCTGTAGAATTCAAAACTGTGCATGCCGCCTTCGCGACCGATACCGCTTTGCTTCATACCGCCAAAAGGTGTACGGAGATCACGCAGGAACCAAGTGTTTACCCATACGATACCCGCTTCGATTTGACCGGCCACGCGGTGGGCTCTTCTCAAGTCATTTGTCCAGATGGAAGCGCTTAAGCCGTAATGAGTGTCATTCGCCTGGGCGATCACTTCTTCTTCCGAATCAAATGGAAGCACAGTAACCACAGGTCCGAATATTTCCTCCTGAACGACTCGGCAGTTGCGGTTTAATCCTGCGACAATGGTAGGTTCCAGATAATAACCCTTATCTAAACCTTCAGGACGGCGACCGCCTGTTAGGATTTCTCCACCTTCTTCTTTAGCTAATTCAATATAACTGTTCACTCTCTGATAATGCTCTTCCCCGATAAGCGCACCAACCTTGGTGTTCGGATCAAAAGGATCGCCAACTACAAGTTCTTTGGTTTTAGCCACGAATTTTTGCAGGAACTCTTCATAAATGGGTCGCTCAACGTAAATTCTTGAACCGCATAGACATACTTCCCCTTGGTTAATGAAACTCGATTTGAGCGTGGTTTCGATTACTTCATCTAAATTCGAGTCAGCAAAAATGATATTTGGGTTTTTGCCGCCAAGCTCATAAGAAAGCCTTTTAAGGGATTGAGCAGCTGCTTTCATGATGATCTTTCCTGTTGTCGTTTCACCAGTAAAGGAAATGGCATCCACGTCAGGATGTTCTGTCAAGGCAGAACCTGCGGAATCTGGACCGAATCCATGAACAATGTTCACCACTCCATCCGGAACCCCTGCTTCTTTACAAATCTCACCAAGCAACGTCGCCGTCATCGGCGTTAATTCGGCAGGCTTGATTACGCATGTATTTCCTGCTGCCAAGCAAGGCGCCATCTTCCATGTCAATAACAGTAAAGGAAGATTCCAAGGGTTGATTAATCCGACTACGCCTACCGGACGGCGAATGGAATAGTTCAGGGCTACATCATCCGTCTGATAAGCTTCTGTTCCCATCGAACGCAGATAATCAGCGAAGAAATGAAAGTTATAAGCCGAACGAGGGATATCAATTGTATTCGCCAGCCAGAATGGTTTTCCTGTATCCATAGATTCCAGGGCAGCCAATTCTTCTTTTCTTTCCAAGATGATATCACCGATTCGACGAATGACAGCAATGCGATCATTCTGCGTCATCTTTTTCCAAGGACCGTTCAGTGCTCTCCTTGCAGCAGCAACAGCTAGGTCGATCTCTTCCTTACCGCCTTCTGCTACCTTGCCCAACACTTCTTCTGTAGCTGGATTGATGTTATTGAAAGTTTTTCCGGTATTTGATGCCATATATTGACCGTTGATGAAATGCAAGCATTCGATTGGCTTTACTTGGTTTGCTGTTTTTTCCTGGACCTGCATATAAAGACCTCCTCATAACCTTGTTGGAATTTTTAGTAGTTTTTATCTTTTCGTAATTCAATAGTAATGCACAAGAGTTCCCCATGCAACATCGTAGTTCTTCTATGTGGAACAAGTGAAAAAAATTATTTTTATTGGAGAAACCACTTAATTTATTGAATTTACTGGAGTATGTGGTAAGATTATAATTGTATTCTATAAAAGATCAATGTTCTTTTATAAGCAACAAGATTAAGAAAGGAGGTTGGATTAGGTTGGAAAATAACACAAATCAAGATTATCTGCTTTCATCAGTTAAAAATGCTCTCCGCCTCTTGCGAAGTTTTTCTATGGAAGAGCCTGAAAAAAAGGTAACCGATTTGGCTGCCAGTCTTGGAATCGGCAAAAGCACCGTTAGCCGTCTTTTGTCTACTTTAGCCAGTGAAGGCTTTGTAGTAAAAGATCCCGAAACACAAAAATATCGCCTGGGACTATCCATTCTTCATCTCAACACCGTCGCCACATCAAATCTAGAGGTGCATCGGGAATCCTATCCCATATTGCAGAAGCTCGTTCATGAAGTAGGCGAGACAGCTCATATCGCTGTCATGGAGGAAGATGATGTCGTCTATCTTAACCGCGTGGAGTGCAAGCACCCTGTACAAATCTTAAGCCATATCGGCAGAAGGAATCCGATTCACTGCACAAGTTCAGGAAAAGCCATTCTGGCCTACCAAAGTCAGGAAGAAATCAATCGCGTTCTTGAAAAAGGTCTTCATAAATACTCTGCTAAAACGATTACAGACCCCAAAGATTTTCTTGCTGCGCTAAAAACCGTCAAAGAGCAAGGATATGCCATCAGCATTGAGGAGATTACGGATAGCGTGGCGTCTATCGCAGCCCCTGTACGGGATTATACGGGAAAAGTCGTGTATGCCGTCACTGTCATTGGTCCGGTGCACCGCTTGAACCCATACAATGTGACCATCATCAACAAGATAAAGAACGCCGCAGCTGAAATATCCGAAAGTTTAGGATACTGGAAAAGCTAGCATCCTGTCTGTTTAATTGAACTGCTAAAAAGGAGCGTTGATCATGTCGTTTGATTTGCATACTCACTTCATTCCGCCGGACGTCTTGCGATGGCTGAAGGATAACCAACATACCGTACAAGCTAAATGGGAGAAAAAAGGACCTAACCAGGCAGAGTTTCTTACAGTCAATAACAAGTGGGGCTTTGAATTAAAAGACTTCTTCGTTGACCCGCAGCTATACCTGCAAGCCCAACAGAAAGCTGGAGTTTCCCACTCGGTGGTCTCCCCCATCCCTCAGCTTTTCATGTACGATTTTTCCAAGGAGATTACGAATGAAATTTCCGCGGTGTACAACCGTTCGCTTGCTAACTGGGTTCAGGAACAACCGAATCAAATCTCGGCCTTGGCCACTATTCCGCTCAACGAGCCGAGTCTCGCAGCCAGTGAATTAAGGCAAGCGATGGGTTTAGGGCTGAGAGGTGCCATTATAGGACCGGGCTTATCCGGTAAGATGCTAAGCGATGAATTCTTTATTCCTTTCTGGGAAGAAGCCAATCAACAGCAAGCCATCATATTCATACATCCTCTCTTATCCGAAGATCCGCGGTTAAAACAAAGAATGATGCCAAACCTAATCGGTGTTCCGTGGGAAACGACGGTTTGCGCAACAGACCTGCTGTTAAGCGGCTTACTCGACAAGTATCCCAAAGCAAAGATTTTATTGGCACACGGTGGAGGCTTTTTGCCTTACCAAATCGGCCGGTTAAATAAGGGATACGAAAAATGGACAGCGGTTTCAAGCGCACTTCAGGAAGAACCTATTCAATATTTGCGCCGCTTTTGGTTTGACTCCGTACTATGGAACGGAACCAGCCTGAACTTCCTTATTGAAACGGTTGGAGAAGACCGGGTTGTCCCTGGATCAGATTTTCCATTTGATTTATGTGAGTGGCCACCTGCTGCGAATACTAATAGTGGGGTGCAATCTTTATTAGGTGCCACCAGATAAATTTTGATTTTTTAGGTCCCGTCAGATTTGAACGGGGCTTTTACGCTTCAATGAAGCTTTTTTTACTTTAGATTTTAAAAAGAGGATACTTGGCAACAGCATAAGCATCCTCTTTTTTTCATTCAATTAATTGGTTTCATTTGGAAACTTTATCATGAAGGATAGCAGAACCGCCCCTCCCAATACGCCTGCCAGTATAAAACACACCGTATTAAAATCTGGGATTCTAAGCATGAGAGGGCCTATACTCGCTCCCAAAAATAAGATAAAAGAATAAATCGTCACCGCGATACTGCGATGTTTTTGACCGATTGTGCCGATCACCTGAATCATGATGGGAATTACGATAGAGAAGCCGGATACAAAGATTACTGTGCTTATAATAATAAACGTCAAATTGGAGGTTGCCCCTTCCATTGCCAGACCAATGGCAGCTGTCAGCAAGCCTATGATTAACACTTGTTTTAAACCATATTTTTTGACCATCCTCCCTGTAAAGAAGGAAAACATAATGCCGATAATACCGATTAGGCGAATCCAAAGGATTTCCATCGTATCCAAGCCATACGCTCTCGTTAAATACCCGCCGAACGAAGAGTACATTCCCACAAAGCAGAAAAACAAGGTAAGGGCAATCAAATATCCCTTGATAAGGTTAGGATTACCTAATACCTTCATTACTTGGATCCGAAAAGGCACAGAATCTGCATTCTCTTTACTCTTTGGTCCTTTCGGGAGATGGATCCAAGCAAGTACAAACAAGACCAAATAAACCACGAAAAAAAAGAGAAAAACATAATTCCAGTCCAGCAGCTTGGTAATCCAGGAACTAAATATTTGTCCCATAATGCCAGATATCGAGAAGCCGGCACTGATGTACACAATTGTAAGCCCTCTTTTTTCAGGAGGAAATACTTCAAATACATAGGTTAAAGCAGCTGGAGCAAAAGTAGCGGCAAAAAAACCCTGTAACCCCCTAAAAAAAATCAAATGGTTAAAATCTTCGATAGCAAAAAGAATGAGGGTACTCACGGAGAGGGCTGCCAGTCCGTAAACGATCACCTGCCATCTTCCCCACCGATCGGATAAGGGCCCAAACAGAAGAAAGCCAATCGAATAAAAAAGTGTAAAGGAACTAGTCACCCAACCAATATCTGATCCTGGTACGGCAAAAACCATCGATAGTTCTTCAATAATAGGCAGCATGGTGTAGACATTACAAACGACAAAAAAGGCGCAGCATGCTAATACAAACATGACAAGATTATAATTGACAGACGTTCTTGTGATATAAACCTCTTTTTGGCTTACTTGGATTTGCATGATAGTTTTACTCCGCTCCACAAATTTTAAATCATTCAATCTTTCTGTATATTATGTTACAACTAGTCATATCAACAATCCAATTAATCTTACCTTGAATTTCTAGGGCTTTTCCAAAGAAATTTCTATACTTGATCCCCTTCTTATTTAATCAGATAGCGTTATATAACAAGAGGTTCCTTGAATAGACGACTATTCAGGAACCTCTTGTTCTTATTTTTCTATTGTCCACATAACTAAATCTGGGAAATACGTTAGGATAAACAAGGCAAGGATCATGGCGCATATCGGTACGACAGATTGTTTTATGAGCTTTTCCGTATTGGCTTTTCCAATATTGCCTGCTGTTAATAAGCATAGACCAAATGGAGGCGTACACATGCCTATAGCGGTGTTAATAATCACAATTAGTCCAAAGAATACAGGGTCCATGCCGATATGCTGAACAACTGGCATAAACATAGGAACCATGATAACCAGAATTGCGATCGTTTCCATGAAAGTTCCAGCAATCAAAAGTATGATATTGATGATGAGCAGAAGAATAATCGCATTATCCGATAACGCTAATAATCCTTTCGTTACGGATTGTGGAATCTGTTCGATCGTTAACACATAAGCAAATAAAGCTGCATTACAAATAATAAACATTACCGAAGCAGTAGACTTGGCTGAATCCCGGAAAATGGGCCAAAGATCCTTCAAAGGCATTTCCTTATAAATAAATTTACCTACGAGTATGGCGTATACCACAGCTACAACGGCAGATTCTGTTGGTGTAAGAATTCCGCCGAAAACTCCCCCTACCATAATGATCGGAGTACCCAATGCCCAGGATGCATCTTTCAATGCACTGATGAATTCCTTCATACTAAAAGGCTCATCTGTTCCCTTGTAGCCATTTTTCTTGGAAACAACGTAAGCCACAATCATAAGCGCAATTCCGATGATAATACCAGCTGGAATACCCAACGTATATAAGTCCTTAATCGATGTATTCGTGATGGATGCGTAAATGATAAAGGTAATGCTTGGAGGAATGATAACGCCCAAAGGACTCGCGGCCCCGACGATCGCTCCTGCAAATTCCCGATCATAGCCCTTATTTACCATTGCAGGAATCATAATGCTGCCTAAAGCAGCCGCAGTGGCAATGGAGCTTCCGGAAATAGCAGCAAAGAACATGCAGCCTAGAATGGTTACGATGCCGAGTCCCCCGCTTAAATTACCTACCAGGGAATTTGCCAATTTGATTAATCGGCCTGCCAGTCCGCCAGTAAGCATTAAACCACCAGCCAAAGTGAAAAAGGGGATCGCAAGAAGCGGCGCGGAATCGATGCTGGAAAAAAGCTTTTGGATGACAATCATGACAGGGATGTCAGAAAGAAGTATATAGAGCAGAGAAGAAAGGCCAACAGCTGTAGCAATCGGCATACCAATGACTAGCAGGATAAAAGCACTCAGAAAAAACAACGTAACCATCATAATGTATGCACCTCAGCAGCTTTCGTTTTTTTCCTAAAATCCACTACCATATGAACGAGCGCAATAATAAAGGAAACAGGAATAATGGCGTAAATAATACCCATAGAGATCCGCATATTGGCTGATACTTGCGCTGAAACCACTTGAATGGCGTCCATCCCGATCCATGCTATGATAATTAAATATACGATTCCAAATATTTTTTGGATTGAAACTAACCATGGTTTAATTGATGGATATCGATCTTCCAAAATCGTAATTGAAATGTGGCTTCCTTCTTTGGACATAACCGTGGCACCGAGGAAAACCAGCCATATCATAGCAAAACGAGCCATTTCTTCCGTCCAGGGCATACCGGAAGACAAAAGATATCTTGCGCCTACTTGAATGACCAACACAATTGTCATCCATGCAAGTAAGAAGGTAATAGCAAAAGTCACCAGCCGATTTAACCCTTCACTGAACTGATCTAAAAACTTCATCCTTTCACTTCCTTCACTGAAAATTAGGAGAGGATGCCTCATTTTTTGTTATGAGACATCCTTGTCAACTTCGCTTACTTCAGGTCTTCAATCGGTTTTACAAACTTATCCCCGTTGGCCTTGACATACTCGTCGTAGACCCCTTTCGTCAACTCACGGAAAGGTGCTTGATCGACTTCATTGAAAGCCATTCCCTTATCCTTGAGCTTTTGCTCAAATTCAGCTTCTTTTTCCTGGTTCATCTTGTTAATTTCCATCACGACTTCGTCTGCCGATTCTTGAATGATTTGCTGAACCTCTGCTGGCCATGTATCAAACTTTTGCTTGCTTCCCATGATGACTCCAAAAGCAGTGTTTACTCCTGTTTTCGACACATACTTTTGAACCTCGAATACATTTTCGTCATGAATGATATCAATGGTATTCTCCTGTCCGTCAATCGCTCCTTGCTGCATGCTCATAAACGCATCCGGCCAGTTCATCGCTTGAGGGTTAGCTCCCAAAGCTTGATAACCGCTTACATAAAGAGGACTTTCAATTACCCGAAGTCTCATCCCTTTAAAATCGTCCGGATTAGCAATCGGCGCTTTACTGCTTGTTACGTGGCGATGGCCCCGAGAATACATGCCAAAAGATTTCATTCCGGCCGTGTCGGAAGTCTTTAATAACTCCCTATAGATGTCAGACTGAATAAACTTATCCATATGATTCCAATCCCCAAACAAATATGGTACGTCCAGCACGGCAAATTCGGGTACGAAGTTTGTGATTGGCGCATTGTTAATCAAAGCCAGATCTAAGTTGCCAAACTGCATCGATTCCATCAGTTCGCGGTCAGTACCTAATTGTCTAAAAGGATAAACTTCAATCTTGACCTTACCATCGGTCTTCTTTTCTACTAACTCTTTTAATTTTAAGGATGCTTGATGAGCATTGGTCGCTTCCGGAGATTGGTGTCCCAGCTTCAAGGTCATTGGTTCATAGTTGCCAGCTGCAGGGGTTTCGGCTTTTGGCGCTGTTTCAGCTGGTTTGTTTTCTGCTGGCACTGTAGTGCTGCTTGTTCCGCCGCCACCGCAAGCCGTTGCGATTAATAAAGATGCTGTAGCAAAACCAGCTAACACGCTTTTAAAGGAACCTCTCAGTTTTTTCATATCTAGTAACCCTCCTATATTATGTAAAATAATATAAACAATAGAAAAAATCTGTAACTCCTACCTTAGAGTTCCTTTTGCCCCCCTTCTAGCTTGAACCTGTTTCTTGAATGCGATTTCACTACGGCTCATTCAAATAGCTTTTTGTTCAATAATTCAAATTAACTATTTTTTCTAATTGCTTAGATTTATAATAATTCTTAGATGTTTATCATGCAACACTCATGTTCTTGTATGCGCAACAAAAGGAAAATATTTTTTGGATTTTCTACCATTAATCAAGAAAAAATTATAGTATTTCACAAAAAAACAGTTCTTGCATCTGCAACTCTTGTTATGGCTACAGTAGAAAGGAAGATATAAAACATGAGCCTATCGGGCAATATCCGATAGGCTTTGTCTACTTGCTATGTTATGAGTAAGTAATTTTTACCATTCCATGGGCAATCCCACATAGTTTTCTGCAAGACTTGTCGCAGCTGCGCGAGAGGAGGTTACATAATCTAATTCTGCTAACTGAATCCGCCGTTCGAATGGCGTATGTTTATCATCAGTGTGCAGCATAGAAGTCATATACCATGAGAATCGCTCAGCCTTCCAGATTCTGCGCAGGCAAGTCGAAGTGTATCGGTTGAGCAGCTCGGATTTGCCTTCTTTATAGTAGGAATCTAGTGCGCGGGCCAACACCTGTACATCCGCTACAGCCAGATTAAGTCCTTTGGCCCCAGTTGGCGGGACAATATGTGCCGCATCGCCGGCAAGGAATAGTCTTCCATATTGCATAGGGTCACAGACAAAGCTGCGCATCGCAATGATTCCTTTCTGGATAATGGGGCCTTCAATCAGCTTCCAGCCATCCTTGGTTGCAAGACGCTCGTGAAGCTCTCCCCAGATCCGGTCATCGGACCACTCGGCAATATCATCTTGGGGATTTACTTGAATATAGAGACGCTGGATCTCAGGTGATCTTGTACTTAAAAGAGCAAAGCCCCTTTCATGATTGGCATAGATTAGCTCTGGAGCTGATGGTGGAGCTTCGATGAGAATACCTAGCCAGCCGTAGGGATAGACTTTCTGGTAATCCTTGCGGATGCTTTGCGGAATAGATGGTCGGCTAGGACCATGAAAGCCGTCGCAGCCAGCAATATAGTCACAGGTTATCTCTTGAATATCCCCATTTTTATCGTTTCTGAAGCGAATCTTCGGCTTCTCCGTATCTAAATGGTGGAGGCTTACATCACCGACATTAAAAATAATTTCCCCACCTGCTTTAAGTCGGGCATCTACCAGATCTTTGATGACCTCATGTTGGGCGTAAACGGTAACATTTTTCCCTCCGGTAAGCTCATGCATGTTGATTCGATGACCTTGACCATTGAAACGGAGTTCGATCCCTTTATGAAAATGTCCCTCACGCATCATCCGCTCCCCTACACCAGTAGCATTCATAAGATCTACTGTTCCTTGCTCAAGCACCCCCGCTCGAATGGTTCCTTCAATTTCCTCCCGCGTGCGGTTTTCTATAATAATGGACTCGATTCCTTGAAGGTGCAAAAGGTGAGAAAGCATCAGACCGGCTGGGCCAGCTCCAATAATTCCAACTTGTGTGCGCATACATGTCCCTCTTTTCCTAAATGTTTTAAATGAAATTATAATGAGAATCTTTTAATCGTTCTGATTTAAATGTTATAATATAACTGTACCTTATAGAAGATCGAAATTCTGCAATGTGGAACAGAAAGAAAAAATTATGGGGAGAGCTTATGGAAAATCGTGAGTATCTTATTCAGTCTGTAAGAAATGCTTTAAGGATCCTGCGTCTATTTTCAGCAGAGCGCTCGGAGTTAGGAATAACTGAAATAGCCTCTGATTTATCATTGAGCAAAAGTACAGCGCATCGATTAGTTACTGCTTTGGTTCAGAAGGGCTATCTAGAAAAGAATGAACAAAATGATCGGTATCTGCTAGGATGGGCACTGCTAGGTCTTAGCGGAATCATTACAACCCATTTAGAGATTCATAGAGAAGCGCTGCCAATCCTAAATCACTTAGTAGAACAATTAGGAGAAGCCATACATATTGGTGTACTCGAAGGTCAGGAGATTGTCTACCTTCATAAGGTGGAATGCAAGCATCCTGTTCGATTACAATCGAATATAGGAAAAAGAAATCCTGCTTTTTGTTCCAGCGCCGGTAAAGTCATACTGGCCTTTCAAGGGAAAGAAGTAATTGAAAGCGTATTACAATCCAAGCTACTGCCTTACGGCCCCAATACCATTACCGATCCGGCAAAATTGCTGCACTGCTTTGAGGAAATCAAACAGCTTGGATATAGCCTCGCCATCGAGGAGCTGCATGAGGGGGTAACCAGCCTAGCAGTTCCAGTAAGGGACTATTCAGGAGAAGTGATAGCAGCCATAAGTGTTGTAGGGCCGAAAGAAAGAATGCCTGAAAGAAAATTCCCCTTTTATATAGAAAATCTGAAGAGGGCTGCTGAGGAACTTTCAAACCAGCTAGGATATATCTGACTATTACGAAAGGAGGCACTAATATATGGATAATCCACAAACCCATCGCCAAAGGCCAAGCTCCCTGGAGAATGCCTTAAATGTCCTGGACTTATTCACCATTGATGATCCGGAATTTAAGATTTACGAAATTGCCGAAAGCTTAGGTGTAGCTAATAGTACAGCTCATCGTCTAGTAACGACTTTAATGAGCGAGGGATTCATCAGCAAAGACAGGCAAACCAACTCCTACCGGTTAGGGGCATCCATCCTAGCTCTCGGACATGCTATCCAATCGAGAATTAAGCTTCTTGATAAAGCCAACCCTATTCTTCAAAAACTTGTTGAAGTGTCGCAAGAGACTGCTCATATTGGTATCTTGATACAACAGGATGTTGTTTATCTATCAAAAATAGAATGCAGCCATCCGGTACGATTGCTTTCCTATATCGGGAAACGGAATCCTGCAGAATGCACCAGTTCCGGTCAAGTCCTCTTAGCTTACCAGCCTCGTGACTTCCTAGAACCTATCCTGCAGAAAGTATGGAATCCCTCGTCTTTTCTCCTTCGCCTAGAAGAGATCAAAAAACAAGGTTTCTCCGTTAGCGTAGAAGAACTGCACGAAGGGGTCGTGTCCATTTCTGCACCGATTAAAAATCACCTGGGCAAGGTGATAGCCTGCGTAACCGTTGCCGGTCCCAAACAGCGACTTAGCCCTATTGCCATTCCTCGAGTAACCCGACTAGTGGTTCAGGCGGCAAAGGAGATCTCTGATCAAGTAAAAATGATGACATAGCAAAAAGAGAGGAATGCTGGGCACTCCTCTCTTTTCATTCCTATTTGAATTAGTTTCCGCTAGTTTGCCGGCAGCACCTGTCTGTATATCCGGATAATGTCTTCTTTGTAATAACTTTAACAAAAAGAATTTGTTAGATTTATTGAAAAGGTGTTGCATATAACAGAACAAAGGTCTATACGTACCTTTTAAGTATGAATATAATTGGTTTATGAGTTTATATATTCAGCAAATAAATTATATTCTAAAAGGAGGTAGTAAAAACCTATCTAACTACTCAGTTAATAGTTCTCCTGAATACCAATACATATGAAAGGGGTTTTATTATATGCAACGATATGAAGAATTAAATAGAAGTTTTATTAATGGTGAATGGTGTGAGGGATTAAGTGAAAGAACGTATGACGTATTAAATCCTTATGACAACTCCGTGATCACTTCCGTTCGCCTCGCTACTGCCAAGCAGCTGGAAGGAGCATTTGAAATCGCAAAGGAAGCTCAGAAGGAATGGGCGAAATCGACAGTTGAAGAACGCAGAGAAGTACTGCATAAGGCTGCGGAGTATCTTAAGGTAAACCGCGAAGAAATTGTAAGCGTTATTAGCCGTGAAACAGGCGGTACCATCCTAAAAGCCAATGTGGAATTACATTTAACTCTAGAATTCCTAGAGGAATCGATTAAGTATGCTGATGAAATCTATAAAGTGAGAGAAGTTCCTGGCCATGTGGAAGGAAAGCTTAATCATATTCATCGTTTACCGCTTGGTGTAATCGCTTCCATTTCTCCGTTCAACTTCCCTATGAATCTATCGATGCGAACCATTGCTCCTGCGATCGCGCTAGGAAATAGTGTTGTGCATAAACCAGATGTGCAGGTGGCTTTGTCCGGGGGCTCCATCATCGCAAAGGCATTCGAGCATGCAGGTCTTCCAAAGGGTGTCTTAAACGTGATTTTAACTGACATTACAGAAATCGGCGATGATATGTTGACGAACCCGCATTCTCAATTAATTAGCTTCACCGGCTCCTCTGCTGTCGGCAGGCATATTGGGGGGATCGCTGGACAGAACCTCAAGCGAGTGGCTCTAGAATTAGGAGGAAACAGTCCGTTTGTTGTCCTATCAGATGCTGATGTTGATCAAGCAGTGAATGCAGCTGTATTTGGTAAATTTATTCACCAAGGACAAATTTGTATGATCATTAATCGACTGATTGTACATAAGGACAAGTATGATGAGTTTGTCCAAAAATTTGTTGAGAGAGCAAAGTCTCTTCCTTGCGGCGACCCAACTGATCCAAAAATTGTTATTGGGCCATTAGTTAACGAGCGACAGCTCGAGAAAGCTCTTCAATATATTGAGGTGGCAAAGCAGGAGGGTGCTACTGTAGCACTTGAAGGACAACGAATTGGAAATGTATTGACACCATATGTCTTTACGGACGTAAGTAACTCTAGCAAGTTAGCACAAACTGAGTTATTCGCACCAATTGCATCTATTATTAAAGCGGAAACAGATGAAGAAGCGATTGCACTAGCGAATGATACGGAGGCTGGTTTAAGTTCTGCCATCTTCACTAGTGACCTTAAAAAAGGCGAAGCCTTAGCACTTCAAATTGATTCCGGAATGACTCATATTAATGACCAAACCGTTAATGATGCACCTTTTATCCCGTTTGGCGGTAATAAGGCAAGTGGTCTAGGCAGATTTGGCAACCCTTGGGTTGTCGAAGAATTCACTGTAACGAAGTGGGTGTCTGTTCAAACAAATAACCGACAATATCCATTCTAAAAAACGAGAAGCTGTCGAGATTATCGACAGCTTCTCGTTTTAATTTACTAACGATACTGATTTGCTAAGAATAGCTCTTGCTATAGACCGATCTGAATGGCCAAGCTTATTCCTTATACCTAATAGATTTCTGTTATAAGCTCTGAAGCCGGTATTCGGGGCTTAGCTTGAGGAACTCTCGCCGGATAGCCGAGATGAAGACTGCCAACCACTTTTTCTCCCGGTTGAATGCCTAATGCTTCGCGGAAGTTTGGATCATGGATTAAAGGATAGGTTTCCCAAACTAACCCAATTCCCTGTTCCCAAGCCAGCAAACTAAAGTTATGGATAACACAGCTGGTGGATGCATAATCCTCTTCTCTCACTACTAGATTAGTATGTTCTTTCATAACAACGATCAAAAACATGGGGCCATCAGGCCAATCGGAATCTCGTATGGATAAATGATGAGACGTCCTAAAATATCGCAGGCTAATACGAATACAGCTCCTAATAAAGCGGTGTGTGGAAGACTTTTCATTAGGTTATCCCCTAGGCAGAGGGTGACAATGTTGGGAATGATCAATCCCAAAAACGGGATAATACCCACGGTTAGCATGACAACAGATGAAATAAGGGCAACGATAGTTAGGCCGATGTTGACGACTTGCTTGTAATTGAGACCCAAATTTTTAGAGAATTCTTCTCCCATCCCTGCCACAGTAAACCGATTCGCATAAAGATAGGCAATGATAACAAGCGGAATACTCAGGTATATAAGCTCGTATCGACCTTTTAAAATGACAGAAAAATCACCCTGCAGCCAGGAGGAAATATTTTGAATCAGGTATCACTTATACTGTCAATCCTCTTTTTTTCCTTGAAACTGTTAAACTCAGGTATATCCTTGCGGGAATGCGGATTTTTTTGTATGATCATGAGATGAGAAGTTAAAAAGGGGACTAATTATGGATTATCGTGATTATAGATTAGATAAATCCCTCGGTCATAAGCTCGCGAAATCTTCCCGGCTTCTAACGAACCGTTTGAACCAAAGATTTAGGGAAAACGACTTTTCCATCACCGTTGAGCAATGGGCCATTATGGTACATCTTTGGGAAAATGACGGTCTTACCCAAAATGACTTAGCCAGTCTTACTGGCAAGGATCAACCAAGCGTATCCCGATTAATTGATAATATGATAAAAAGAGACTTAGTGAAAAGGGTCCCTCATCCGACGGATCGTAGAATTAACTTAATATTTTTAAGTTCTTACGGCAGAGAAATCCAAAAAGGCTTGATAGCCCAAGTGATGACCGCCTTAAAGGAAGCAGCCATTGGCATTGACCTTCGTGAGATGGAAGTCTGCTTATCTGTTTTGGATCGTGTGATTGAAAATTTAAAGGACAAATAAAAAAAGCTTTATTGAAGCATCTCAAGGTAGCCAGACCACCTTTAGAGGAAGCTTTTTAGGCGGAATAAGGATGTTAATTCGAAGTAGTTTAAGTTTATACTATCTTATTCCGTAATCCAAAAAAAGTCTGAAGGACATGCCTTCAGACTTTTTCGGGTTAAAAACCACCCTTGATCTTCTTCATTCCATTAGCCTCAAGCAGCAAAAGAATCTCTTCGCTATCTAAATCTAACTCTTTGCAGAACATCATCATTTCGTCAAGCTCTTCCGTTGAAAATGTTTTGGTCCTAGAACAGTCCATATAAACCTCCCTCAATACTCACTGTACTATCAGAATATTACAATTCGATGAAATAGTAAACGAATTATTGCCGAAAACCAAAAATTGGCGTGTCAACTAAACTGACAGTTGGACACGCCTTTCATTAACCTATTGATTTAGGAATGCTGGAATTGCTCTTCCTCGGTAGACCCAGTTAAAGCGGTAGTCGAGGACTTTCCTCCGGAAATCGTGAGAGAAACCTCATCGAAGTAGCCTGTACCCACTTCTCGTTGGTGGCGAGTGGCGGTGTATCCATGTACTTCAGAAGCGAATTCAGCCTCTTGAAGTTCAGAGTATGCTGCCATTCCACGGTCTTTATACCCACGGGCCAATTCAAACATGCTATGGTTGAGCGAATGGAATCCGGCGAGTGTAACAAATTGGAATTTATATCCCATTTTACCCAGTTCCGCCTGGAAGTTGGCAATGGTTTCATCATCCAATTTTTTCTTCCAGTTAAAGGAAGGCGAGCAGTTGTAGGCTAACAGCTTTCCTGGGTGTTTTGCATGAATCGCCTCTGCAAAACGGCGAGCTTCTTCAATATTGGGTTCAGATGTTTCACACCAAATCATATCACAATACGGAGCATAGGCTAATCCGCGAGCAATCGCCTGATCTAAGCCTGGTTTTGTGTAGTAGAATCCTTCTGGAGTCCTTTCTCCTGTTAAGAAAGCTTGATCGTACGGATCCGCATCACTGGTGATCAGATTTGCTGCATTCGCATCTGTACGGGCAATGATGACTGTCGGAACCCCCATGACATCGGCGGCCAATCGAGCAGCTACCAAATTGCGAACGGCTGTTTGAGTGGGAAGCAAAACTTTACCTCCGAGATGGCCGCATTTCTTTTCCGAAGATAGTTGGTCCTCAAGGTGAACCCCACCGGCTCCCGCTTCGATCATGGCCTTCGTGAGTTCAAATACGTTAAGTGGACCGCCAAAACCGGCTTCCATGTCCGCTACGATGGGAGCAAACCAATACGTATCCCCTTTTCCTTCCGCTTGCTGAATTTGATCCGCACGTTGAAGTGTTTGGTTAATCCTCTTGACAACATGGGGAACGCTATTAGCTGGGTATAAGCTTTGGTCAGGGTACATATGGCCAGAGAGGTTAGCATCTGCTGCCACCTGCCACCCGCTGAGATAAATGGCTTTTAAACCCGCTTTTACCTGTTGCATCGCTTGGTTTCCGGTAAGAGCCCCTAGAGCATTAATATAATCTTCCGTATTGACCAAATTCCACAAACGCTCTGCTCCCATACGGGCTAAGGTTTGTTCTACTACCACAGAACCGCGTAGTTTTACGACATCTGCAGCTGAATAAGTTCTTTCCACACCCAACCAGCGCTCCTGCTTCCAGCTTTCTTCGATTTGACGGATTTGTTCTTCTCTTTTCATTTTTCATCTCTCCCATTCTTTTAATATAGTAATCTGAGGGGGAATTACCATCGCTATTGTTATATATATGGATATATTGATATATAACAGACAGGCCAAAAAAAAACTACAATTCAACATCCATACAACATTCTATCGCTTCTTTATGGCTGTGATGTTCCAGTCCGCATGCTCTGCAGGAATGAGACAAATCCAATTCATCGATTTTTCGGAAGACAACTACACGCCCTATTTGGGATTCGATTCTGAAAGAATCCTTTTCATCAGCGACAAGGGTCAATACTTCATTTCCATATACAAAGGTGGTTCCCATCATTTCATCCATTGTTTTTCCTAACCCTTCGTTTTGGATTATCCAGCGCTGCACTAATTCTTTTCCAGTGGCCTTTGTAGTTGGCATTGTGTAACACCCTCCCTCAATCTGTATTAACTATATAATAACACATAATTATAATTTGACAACTGTTATAATACAAAGTGTAAAGCGCTAACATCACCACATATCTGTCGATTACACCTTTTTTCTACTATTTCTAATATAATTAGATAATTAACCTTTTAACTAGTCAAAAGAAAAAGCTTAGTCCTAATAGACTAAGCTTACAATGTTCACAATTTCTTGTTCATGCTCCCGCTTTCGTATCCGGAAAGATCTAAAGTAACATAGGTATAGCCAAATGATACTAGTTTTTGCTGGATAGCCTGATAGTTTTTCAAAACAGTGGACATATCCTTCGGTTCGACTTCAATCCGGGCAGTTTCCTCGTGCGTTCGAACGCGTACTTGCCGAATACCGAGACTTCTTATAAATTCTTCCGACTGATCTATTTTTGTTAATTTTTCCGATGTAATCACTTCCCCGTAGGCGACCCTTGACGACAGACAAGCAAGAGAGGGCTTATCCCAGGTGGGAAGGTTCATTTCTTTAGATAATAGACGAATTTCTTCTTTATACAAGCCGGCTTCTTGCAAAGGTCCTCTAACCTCTAATTCTTTAGCGGCCTTCACTCCCGGTCGGTGTTCCCTCAGATCATCGGCAATCAAGCCATAGACCACATTTTTATATCCATGAGATTCCATCATCGGTATAAGCAGCTGAAACAGATTTTTTTTGCAATAATAGCACCGGTTTATATCATTTTCCTTGTAGCCCGGAATGGCAATTTCAGATGTTTCTATGACGCAATGCTTGGCGCCTAATTGGATAGCAATTTTTTTTGCTTCCTCCAATTCTGCCGCAGGAAAGGATTCCGAATTCGTTGTGACTGCCAGTACTCGCTCAGGTCCCAAAGTATCCAGAGCAGCTTTTAATAGAAAAGTGCTGTCTACTCCGCCAGAAAAAGCGACAACGATCGTCTCCATCTCCCTTAATATGTTCTGTAAAGCATTGTACTTTTCCATGATCATCAGATTACACCCTTCCCGTAGGTTATAGTTCATAATATGAGATTCATTGCTTTCTTAAGAACTTTGTTTCTCCTTAAGATTCTTGTCCTCTTTTTTCTTCAGCCATCTTTGTAAAATCGGTGAGATGACTAGTAAAATAAAAAGAATACGAAAAAGCTGATAACCGCTGACTGTAGAAATGTCAGCACCGATCATACTGGCCGTGATCCCCATTTCAGCTATACCGCCAGGAGCTGTACTTAAAAATCCTGTTGCAAGATTCATAGGGGTGGCCATCGTCATCCCATAGGCTATGAGCAAAGAGGATAGAATTAAAAGAATACTTCCGCCAATTGTATACGTTCCAAATGTTTTTATACTTTTAAACACATGGGGTTTTACTAGCAATCCGATGTTGATCCCCGTCGCTATCTGTGAAAGAATAATGATGATGGATGGCAATGGCGGTGCAGCTTCTCCCCATAAGCTTGCAACCATCGCAGTTGCTATAAGAGGCCCAGTCAAAACGCTAGTGGGCAGACCTACACGTTTTCCAATGAAATAACCAGAAATAGAAACCAATCCATATATTATATATTGGTACCATTGTCCTTCCGATGACACAATGGTATTGGATGATGGCGAAGATGGAAGAGAAGCCGTCTCTCCCCCTATTCCATGCAGGGTGATAAATGGAACAATAAAAACAACAGCTAATACGCGGATTACTTGTGTAAATAATACGATGGTTGGATCAATCCCTTTTATTTCCTTGCTTAATACAAGCATTTGGGCTAATCCGCCGGGAACACTGCCGATTACTACACTAGCGAGATCGAGCTTTGACCGACGGGCCGTAACCACACCGAGGCCTAGACTGATCAATACAATAAGAGTCGTTGTTACCACCATAAAAGGGAGCTGCAATACGATTTGAAGAGCTGTTTCCTTGGTGAATGAAGACCCTAGCATATAGCCGAGTATAAGGAGAGCGATCTCAAAAACGAAAGGCGGCAAATCAAGAGATCTTCTTGTTGTAAGACTCCAAATCGCGACCACAGTTAACGGACCTAACAGCCACGGTAAGGGCATATGAATGAACAGAAACAAGAGTCCGCCTAAAAGGGCAATCCCTATTGTTTCTAATATAGAAAAATACTGTTTTTTCATAACCTGCGGTCCCCATTCCTTTTAAATGAAGCAAAGAAAATTATACCACTACTAACACTATAAAGGGAGTCAGCTGTCTTTTTATTCTTCACTACAAAAGATAGTGTTGCATTCATAATAATAGTTGATAAACTAATTAAAGAAGAGATAGACCAATGTTAAAGTAGGAGGAACATATGGCAAGGAAGAATGAAGCAAAGAAGCTTAAAAAACAACAAATGCAAGTGAAAAACGAAAAAGCAAAAAATACGCAGCGATTGATGGGATGGACACTTGCCGTTATTTTCGTTATTTGTATTGGGTTGATCATTGTTAAAGCCGTTTCTGGACCAAAGGCCACTGAAACCATCCCAGCAGAAACATTCCAGTATGAAAAGCAGCCCGTCTTAGGATCACAGGATGCCCCTGTGAAGATCGTTGAATTTGCAGACTTTAAATGCCCTTCTTGTAAACAGTTCAATGATACCATTCTTACGCAGTTAAAGAAGGACTTTGTTGATAACGGAACAGTTCAGCTGTATTTCATGAACTATCCTGTCATTAGTCCTAATGGAGATTCCCGAACCGCGGCATTGGCTGCAGAAGCCGTCTACCGTCAAAGTCCTGAAGAGTTTTGGAAGTTTTATAGTGCCGTGTATGCACAGCAAAAGGACGAGCGGACTACTTGGGCCACATCAGATTTTCTCGTTGATATTGCCAAACAAGCTGATTTGAAGCTGGATTTCGATCAGTTAAAAAAGGATATTGATAATGAAGCATTTGCCCAGGATGTAAATGACGATGAAGCCATTGCCAATCAGATCGGCGTCAATGGAACGCCGACGATCTATGTCAATGGAAAGGTAGTCGCTGTGCAGGATACTTTCAATTATGAATCCCTGAAAAAAATTATCCAGGAAGCAAGTGTTGGATCCGGCAATGAAGCACCATAATCTGATCCGCTTCATTACCGAATATCGACTATATTTAGCTTGGCTAGTTTCCGTCATTGCACTGGCGGGCAGTCTTTATTTTAGCGAAATCATGCGCTTCGAGCCATGCAAGCTATGCTGGTTTCAACGCATCTTCATGTATCCGCTGGTCATCCTGCTTGGGATTGCGACCTACAAGAACGACCATGGGATTATTCCTTATGCGAAAACATTAAGCATCATTGGAATCGGGATTTCCTTATTCCATTATGCACAGCAGAAAGTTCCGGCGATGCAAGAGATCCTTCCTTGTACCCAGGGTGTTCCATGCAGTGGACAATACATCAATTGGCTTGGCTTTATTACCATCCCGTTCTTGGCTTTTATCGGATTTGTTCTCATTGCGGTCCTGCTTTCGATCGGGAAGAAAAACGAGTAAACAGAAAGGGCTAGCCCTCAGTCATTTTTATGACTAAGGGCTAGCCCTTACAATTCTATTGTCTTAGCGTACCTTCGCCGCACCATAACGACGGGAGTACAGCCAATCCACATGGCTGGTGTCTTTCGCATCGCGCTGTTCCATAATGTTGTTTCTCAAGAAGATAGCAATCGGGTCTTCCGCGTGGAGAATTTCTCCCCATAGGCGAGCATTTCGCTGCACGCGAGCCGTGCGAGGAATACGCTCCTGCTGATAATATTTGAAAGCGGTTTCGTAATCATCCCCGTATTCATGAAGAAAATCGCTTAAGCAAGCGGCGTCCTCTAAAGCCTGACACCCTCCCTGAGCCATGTATTGCAACATCGGATGAGCCGCATCTCCAAGGAGAGCTACTCTGCCTATCGACCAATTTCCAATCGGTTCACGGTCATACATTGGCCAACGACGCTGACGAGAAATAAAGGTCACAGCATGCTGGACGGGTGCGCAGCATTTGCCAAAATGCTCATCAATTTCTTCCGGAGTGCCCCAATCGTCGGAATCCGGCGTATAGCGGGTGCTCTTGAATACCACCACCTGATTATACAACTCACCGCGACGTACGGGATACTGAACCAAGTGCAGGTTTGGCCCAATCCACATGATCACATCGTCCATGTTCGTACCTGCTTGGGCAGTCATCTCGCTCATAGGGATGGTACCGCGATAAGCCACATATTGAGAAGCTACGGTCTGGTCGTCACTGAACAGCTTACGGGTCTTGGAGTGGATACCGTCGGCCCCGATCACAACGTCGGATAGATAGGTCGTGCCATCTGCCAGAGTAATCTGAGCCTTCTCACCCAAATCCTCTACTTTGTCAACCGCTTGGTTAGTTAACACTGTGATTCTGTCATTGGCTAGACAAGCGTCAAGCAAAACCTGCTGTAAGTCCGCGCGATGCAGTACGATATAAGGATGGCCGTATTGCTGTTTAAAGGAATCCCCTAAATCAAGAGCGGTAATCTCTTTTCCGGTTAGGGCATCCATCAACACCAAACGTTCTGGATATACCGCAACTTTATTGATTTCGTCCATTACTCCCAAGCGAGACAATACCGCCGTCGCATTCGGTGCCAGCTGAATCCCTGCACCCACCTCCGTAATTTCCGGGGCTTGCTCCAGTACATAGACAGAGCGCCCTGTTTCCGCTACCCCTAAAGCTGTGGCTAGGCCACCGATGCCGCCGCCGACGACTACAAATGGTAATTCTCTTTTTGTTGACATATCTGTTGACTCCCTTCAAATGTTATTTTATCCTCCTGCCGAGTTAAGGCAGGAGTGGTTTGAACTCATCCGTAATTTGTTGGAATCCTTGATTTTGCTCATAGCTTTCTTCGCGCTGAACGTCAAATTTCTCCATGATAGGCAGATCGCTTACAGAGAATAAATAGGAATCGCCAAAAGCGACATGCTCATGCCATGCCCAATTTGGCACCACGAAATAATCGCCTCTTGACCAATCAAACCGAACCCCATTAATAACGGAGTAGCCTGATCCTTGGTACACTTGATAGATGGTAGAGCTTGTATGGCGATGAGCTTTGGAATGAAAACCTCCAGGAAGCTTTTGCATCCAAGCGGCTATATTCGGATTGGCCGTTTTTCCGTTCGACGGATTCATATACTCCACCGCATACCCATCGCAGGGATCCGGGTCATATTGGCTTAACCCTTCGATGGCAGCCAATGTTTGTGCCCACTTATAAGACCCTAGCGGCGCCACTTTGGGATGACGATCGGAGATCGGGCGAACCATTCCGCCTGCATACCGCTGGGAGGAAAAATTATCAGGTACGCTTGGCTGTTCGATTCTGTCCGGATAAGGTTCGAAGAATGTCCCTCCAATGGCATACATCGTCGGAATGTCCAATGCATCCATCCAAATCATGGGTTCGTTTCCAGGATGCGCGTGGCCATGCCATAATCCGCCTGGAGTGATCAGGTAATCCCCTTCCTCCATGAAAATCCGCTCACCTTGTACGATGGTATAAGCACCTGACCCATTGGTAATAAATCTTAGCGCATTTTGCGTATGGCGATGAGATGGAGCGGTTTCTCCTGGCAAAATCAATTGAACAGCGGCATAAAGAGTTTGGGTTGTAGAAGCCCAGCCCCAAGGCTGGCGGTCTTTCAAGCCCGGGTTCTGCAAATAGATGGCTCTTCTTTCCCCTCCGCGATCAGGGGTAAAAATTTCACGCGCCTCCATCAGCTTGGCATGAAGGGTCTCCCACTTCCAAAGGTAAGGAACCGCTTGCGGCGTGGGCTGTTGATGCATCAAATCCGGAATCGCATTCCAGAGAGGCCCTAAATGATACCTCTCGATGTCCCTATTAAAATCTTGTACCATCTGACTTTGAAAAAACTCATTTTTTTCTGCCATACAACACTCTCCCTCCTTATGCCGTTTGGTTGGCTTCTTTAAACTGCTGAATATTTCTATTAATTTGCTTGAGATGAGTGATTAAATGTTCAACTAAGAGATGATCAACGATAAATTTTACCGGTTTCGTGCCAAATCGCGGGTTGCGGCTAGGGGATTCTGCGATTAAATGTTCCTCACTAATGGAAGCAAGGATCTCTTGCACTCTTTGCTTGGAAGCTTCAATTCCTTGCAAAACTTCCTTTAGGGAACGGCCGCTTGCTTGAGCCACAGCAGCCAACCTTCCTTCGTGCTGCAATCCCCTTCCCCATTCCGAGCCCGGGGCGGCAACGACTTGCTGTATCTCGTTTAGCCAATAGGGAGTGGCCTCTTCCACATGACAGAGTACTTCCATGATGGACCAGGCCTCTTGGGTCGGCTTCCATTGGAGGGCTGATTCTTCCACGTTTTTAGACACCTCAAGAATTTCGTCCACGGTAGAGTTTATAGATTGAATGGCCTCTTGTACCCTCATGCTTAGTTGCCCTCCCCTACTTTTCTTACGCGGTTTTCCAATGCTCCAACTTGATCGATTTCAATGCGGACAACGTCTCCATCTTTTAAGAACACTTGAGGATTCCGCGCTACCCCAACTCCACCTGGTGTCCCTGTCAGAATCACATCACCTGGTTCAAGGGTCATCAATTCGGATAGGAATTGAACTAAATAAGGAACCGTAAACACTAAGTTTTCTGTATTGGTACGCTGACGCTCTTCTCCATTTACAGTTAACACAACACCCAATCCAGAAGGATTTTGAAGTTCATCTCGGGTAATTAACCATGGACCCATAGGAGCGCTTCCTTCCACGGTCTTCCCTTGCAGCCATTGAAGCGTTCTGCGCTGGATGTCACGGTAAGTTACATCATTGACAATGGTGTAACCGGCTACATAATTCAATGCTTCCTCTTGAGAAACATTTCTCGCCCGTTTGCCGATAACAAAGGCGAATTCGGCCTCGTAATCTAGCTGTTCAGAAATAGGGAAGAACGGAATGTCGTCTTGAGGTCCAATGACTGTATTGCTGAATTTCGCAAATACCACTGGATACGGAGGAATTTCGCGACCCATCTCAAGAATATGTTCGCGGTAATTATGACCCACACAGATCATTTTTCCAGGATTTAAAACAGGAGCTTCTATTTTTACGCCGGACACTTGGTGAATGATCTTACGGCTGGAAGCTTGCGGATTTTCTTTAATAAACTGAACCGCATTTTTAGCTAATTCTAAACTCTGATCTCCACCTTGCAAAAACTCAACCATATCGGAAGGAACGAAAGCTTCCGCAATCTGTTTTGCCCTGATTTGTCCTTCTGCCTCAAGCTGGGCAAGGTAAGCATAGTTTAAATCAATCACTCTCTCGTCCTCTACAATCGTGCCAATTCTTGTATTCCCTTCATAACTAAAGCTCACTAATTTCATCGTTTCTAATCTCCTTTTTCATGTTTTTTTAATGTATAAGATAGTAGCCTAGGCTAGCCATTCTTTCACTTTATAAGTACATGCACCCTCCTGATACATTGGATCTTTCTGAACCATTTCTAATGCCTGATCCAGGTTATCAGCTCGAACAATATAAGCTCCTCCAGATTGATCCGAAAATCCGCCGGCAGATATCAAAGCCTCGCTCTCGCGCAGGTTCTGAATAAAAGTGCGGTGCTCTGGAATGGAATTACCCGTGAAGGTTTCCTTTCGTTCAATGAAAACAAGGTATTTCTTCATGTGATCACTCCAATTGTTTTTTCTATTTTAAAGGTCGTGTTGTTCACCTATCACATTATTATCTAAATAGTGAACAACGTTTACTATTTATGATTTAATTCTAAAATTATCTAGCCACAATTGTCAATAGGGAAACATAAATACTTTTTTGACACTTTATTTTTTAACTTTATCTGATTGTTATCCCAATTTACTAATATAGAAACCTTAAAAAACTTCCTAACAATGCTGTTGACAAAAAATCCACAGATTGTATTATAATTTTAGAGAACTTGATTTACCATTTCGATAAAAAGATGAAGATTAAGGGGGAGATCAGTACGTCATTAAGCAATTAGACGTCTGTAAGGGATTACATTTCTAAACAGAAAACCAATCAGGAGGGGAATTACTATGAAAATATCAAGAAGAAAATTTACTTCTCTTATCTCTACTTGCCTTTGCGCCTCTCTATTTCTTACAGCTTGCGGCAGTGGAAGCGAACCGAGCACGACATCCGATTCAAGCGGTTCCAGCAGCTCCGAGTATAAGTTTAAGTTAACCCATATTACCCAGCCTTCTCATGTATGGCATGCAACAGCAGAAAAATTTGCGGATGAGCTTAAAACTCGTTCACAAGGTCGAATGACGGTAGAGATTTATCCTGCCGGTCAATTAGGTCCAGAAAAAGACATGGTTCAGCAAATTGAAACAGGTGCTATCGATTTTGGCTTCATTACCAATGGGTATATGAGCACTCGCCTAGAATCTTTAAATGCTTGGTTTATGCCTTTTGTATTTGACAACTTAGAAGATGCGACGAAAGCAAGAACATCAGAGCCCGCTAAAGAAATGCTAAAAGCATTGGATAACCAAGGAATGGTTGGAATGGATTTTATGTTTGCCGGAAACCGCCATATCCTCATGAAACAATCCAGCGTAAGTACTCCTGAAGATGCCAAGGGGAAAAAAGTCCGTATCTTGGGCAGCCCGGCTATTCAAGATTTCTGGACCGCTTTGGGAGCGGGCCCTACGCCAATGCCTTTGCCTGAAATGTATACCTCCCTTCAAACTGGCGTCATTGATGGAATTGACATCGACTTAGATGCGTTGGTTACCGAAAAATATTATGAAACGGCCAAACATTTGACTTTAACGAATCATATGACCTTTCCATCGGTCGTTGTCATGAGTAAGGCAAGCCAAGCTATGCTATCCCAAGAAGACCTGCAAATCGTTAATGGTGCGATGAAAGCAGCAGTAGATTGGGGTGTACAGGAAGCGATTGCACGGGAAACAAAGAATTTAGAAGAATTGCAGAAGCTGGGGATTGAGATTAAAGAATTGGACGATACTTCCGCCTTTAATCAGGTCAAAGATGACATCCAAAGAAAATATGCTGAAAAAGATCCTTTGATCAAGGCTTTCTTAGAAGCTAACCAATAAAAGGAGGAGAAATTGTGGTCCTGATTCACAGGCTTAGTGACTTGATTTTTAAATTTGAAAAAGTGTTGGCTGTGGTTTTCTGTGGAATTTTGCTAGTCACCTTATTTGCAGGGGTAGCTTTTCGATACTTCCTGAACTCACCCTTGAGCTGGTCCGACGAGATCGCGATTTTCTCCCTGGTTTGGCTCACCTTTATTGGAGGAAGCATGGGAATTAAACTGCAGCGCTCCGCTGCAGTGACCATTCTTATGGATAAGGTACAGGGGCGCCTGAAGACCGTGCTGCTAGTTATAAGTACTTTAGCTGTCTTTCTGTTTGGCTGTTATATCTTTGCTTTGTCTGTGAAGTGGATTATGTCTCCAACGATTCTCTTTCAAAAATCGAATTCTTTGCAGCTGCCTATGATTATCCCTTATTTAAGTGTCCCTGTCGGTTTTTTCTTTATCTTGATCCATTCTTTAGACCTCGTGCTGAAAACATTCCGGACCACTGAGAAGGAGGCGTAGGGATATGGTAACAGCTTTCATTATTTTTATTTTATTGCTATTGCTTCAAGTTCCGATTTCCTTTGTACTAGGGATTACAACCATTATCTATATCATAATCAGCAATAACATGGGATTGCTGGATACGGCTCCGCAGCGCCTCTACTCCGGGCTCGAGAGCTATGGCTTGTTAGCCATCCCCCTCTTTATGCTGGCCGGGGAGCTCATGAACTCCGGAGGGATAACCAAGCGACTGATTGATTTTTCAAAAACCATCGTCGGACATTACCGAGGCGGTCTCGCTTACGTCAATGTCATCTCGAATATGTTTCTTGCTTCCATTATCGGTTCCGCTACGGCACAAATTGCCATGATGAGCCGCACCATGGTCCCGGCTATGGAAAAAGAGGGGTACTCCAAGGAATTCAGCTCTTCAACTACGGCCACGGCGGGGCTTTTGGGACCGATTATTCCCCCAAGCATGCTGTTTATCATCTACGGCGTGTCTTCCGGCGCTTCCATCGGTACGATGTTTTTGGCTGGAATCATGCCGGGAATCCTTCTTGCGATCGGGATCATGGGCTTGATTGCTTATACCGGGGCAAAACAGAAATGGAAAGGCTCAAAGAAGGCCACTTGGGGTGAAATGGGGCGCTCTTTCCTGCAGGTCATCCCAGCTCTTATGGTACCGCTCATTATCATTGTCGGAATTCTTAGCGGTATTTTTACCCCAACGGAATCGGCGGCCATTGCCTGTACGCTTGCTCTTATTGTCGGATTCTTTTTCTATAGGGAATTAAATTTAAAAGATCTTCCGTCCATCATGGTCAATACCGTGACCACGACAGCTACGGTGACTCTTTTGATCGCGATGGCCAACCTGTTTGGATGGATGCTTTCCTTTGAGCGCATTCCCCAGCTGATTGCTGAATGGATGGTTTCCCTTACGGAAAATCCCCTTGTGTTCCTTTTGCTGGTCAATCTGTTCTTGCTGTTGGTCGGTATGGTAATGGATGGAATCCCTGCCCTGATTATCTTGGTACCCATCTTTACCCCTCTGTTAGCCCAATTTGGGATTGATCCTGTCCATTTCGGGGTTATCATTTGTCTGAATTTAACGATTGGTCTTCTTACCCCTCCCGTCGGAGCGGGCTTGTACATTGCTTCATCTATAGCAAACGTCAAATTAGAACACTTAACGAAGTCTATTGGGCCATTTTTAGCGGTTTCGATCTTGACTCTCTTCATTGTCACGTATTGGCCCCAGCTAGTCATGTGGATCCCTTCCTTTTTACAAGGATCTTAAATGAATTTTCGTAAGGAGAGACCGATGGAAATTGTCAAAAACGCTACAACCATCCAATCCTTACAAATAGGAATGGGGATTATGGATGCTATCGCCGAGCAAGACCGGCCGCTGAAATTTTCAGACATTCTAAAAATCACGCAAGTGACGAAAAGCAACTTATATAAATATCTCAATACTTTAACTCTATTAGGCCTCCTCTACCGGGATAAGGAATCGGGGACCTATATCCTGGGAAGCAAGATGATTCAATATGGCATGAAAGCCATTGGCCATGAAAATGTCATGGAACGCATCTCGCCTTATCTGCAGAAAATCAGTGACCGAAGCACAAACACCTTGCTATATTCGACATGGACCTTGAACGGCCCCATGGTAATCAGGATCTTTAACAACAGCCAAGGACTCAACATAGGAGCGCAAATCGGAACGATGCTGCCCCTTTTTTCTTCCGGAGGCAAGATCTTTGCCGCTTTTATGGAAGAGACATCTATCCGTTCCTGGCTAGAAAAGGAAATGGAAGCTTCCTCCTCGGACAAACATTTGAAGCTGCAAGAAGAGTCTCTGGCGATTCGCAAAAAAGGGATTTCCTTTGCTCGAGAACCCATCGTTCCTTCCATTTCCTCCGTGGCTGTTCCGATATTGAACTACAACAGGGGGTTAATAGGGACCATCATTATTGTTGGATTCACTGAAACCATCCCACACAACGAAGAGGAGGAGTTCAGCCAGTACTTAATTCAGATGAGCAAGGAGATATCGGAGTGTTTTGGGTATCGAGGGAGTTAAACTTTCACATTAAAACATTGCCCATGCCGAGCACTTCAAACGAAGGGGGTGTCCCAAAAGAGTCAATAAAAGCTGACTTTTTTGGGGCATGCCTTTTTTCTTTGGGGAAAATGCACTAGTCTAGCTAAATCCGAGGTAATGCTGGGGTAAGGTGCCCAAAAAGGGGTCTGGGGGCAGTTATCTGAAATGGTTACAGCTTCAGAAGTTTCGATCGCCCTTCCGTGATCAAAGTGAGCCTGTTTGGGAGTATTTTTCAAAAATCGTGAGTTTGGGTTCAGGATTAGGGTGGACTTATCATCAGATCAAACACAACCTGGGCTTTAACCAGGAGCCTATCCCCCAAAAAAAGAAGAGGCTATCCTCAAGTAATCGATTTTATCGACCTTTTGAGATACCCTCTTTTTATACTTCTATGTGTTTAATCACTTTCGCAGGATTACCACCGACAACTACATTATCAGGTATATCTTTGCTTACGACTGCACCAGATGCAATCACTACATTATCGCCTATTTTGATACCGGGGTTTATAATGGCTCTCCCCCCAATCCACACATTGTTTCCGATTTTAATTGGTTTACCGTATTCGGCTCCAGAAATACGCTCATGTGGATTTATAGGATGTGTAGCAGTATATATATGTACACCGGGAGCCATAAAGCAGTTGTCCCCGATTCGCACTTCACAAACATCTAGGATAACACAATCAAAATTCGCATAGAAGTTTTCCCCAACGTGAATGTTATAGCCATAATCACACCGAAAACTCGGTTCGACGTATAAATTTTCTCCCGTTGAGCCGAAAAGTTCTTTTAGAATTTGCATGCGTTTGGCATCTTCTGTTTCTAAAGTTTGATTATATGATCGAGTTAGCCATCTAGCGTTTTGACGCTCTCTAACTAATTCTTTGTCACCCGCGTTATACAGTTCACCGTTTAACATTTTATCTTTTTCTGAATTCATTATGTTACTAGCTCCTAATAAGATTTAATTTGTTTAAGTTTATTTTAGTATAGAAGTACTAGGAGTATTTTTCCAACCTAGGTTTACACAGCGTTCTACAACTCCAGTTTGGGAGTCCAAAAAGCCTGGCAGGCCAATGCCCATTCCATTCACTTCCGACCACTTCCACCCAGCATCTTCGACAACTCAATAAGCGATATGAAAGTTTTGCGCACATATATGCTATGAGAGCAACTTGAATCTCTTCTCTTCAAGTTGCTCTCATAATTAGCTTCCTCTATATATCTAGCTTTCCTTTACCACTTCTTAAGCCCCAGCAGCTTTTCGCCTAATTCAGTGAGGGTAGCCCTATCATATTTTACCTGTTCCCAATTGCGAGGATCTCCCGGAAATGCGTATCCCTCCGGTTTAATTCTCTCACTCCATCAAGAGTATACTCACCCAGCTTATTCATTTTTATCTCACCTCCTTTCTTTTAATTTCTAAGTTAGATTGAGGATGAACTTGATAATTGAATATTACCGTTATCACTATGACTATACAATTAAGCATCTTGTTTTACCTGGATAAATTCTATAACATCTTGCTTTTTATATAGAAAAAAATATGCCGCGATCTGTTAAAATGATAGTATAGCAATATAGGAAAGGCTGAAGTAAAGGGGTTTAGTTGAAAATACGGATCATAAGGGGGAATGTCTATCATTCATGGAGACTATAAGGATCTTGCTTTTCTCAATAAAAAACTATAATATCTTGCTGTTCCTTTAAGGAGAAAGGGAGGGAAAGGATGAGTCGCATAGAAGATAAAAATCATATGAGGTATCCAGGTCCAGAGCGAGGCAGGGTAAAAGAAATCATAAAGTTTCAAAAACCGCCTTACCTGGTCTATGCTGGTCAAATCAGTGACAATCCGGAGTGGAAATTTCCAAGTCATAAGCATGATGATTTAAGTGAGATTATTTTTATATGCGAGGGAGAAGGGACTTTTATTATTAACAATAAAACCTACACGGCAGAACAAGGAGACATCCTCATTTATAATAAAGGGGTTATTCATGAAGAATATTCTAACCCTTCTAATCCCCTGAAAACTTATTTTTGTGGAGTTTCCAATCTTTCTATTGAAGGGATGAAGGAACTTCATATCATTCCATCAGAAATTGAACCTGTCATTCGCAAAAATAAATACTCTCAAAAAATCGAATCATACATGTCCGATATTTTTGAAGAATCCTCTTTGCGAGCACCAGGCTATGAAATTATTTGCCATAACATACTCACATCCTTGATTACTACCATTATCCGAATCATCAAATTAGATCATATGAACAATGTCGCCGCTGACTCCTATTCCCTTGCCCATCGGGTAAAAGAATTTATTGATAAAAACTTCACAAAAAATATTAACCTTAATGACATTGCTGAAAAGCTGCATGTTAATCCGTATTACCTCTCTCATGTTTTCAAGAAAGAAATGAATTATTCACCCATCAATTACTTGATCAATCGACGCATCGGAGAAGCCAAAAGATTACTTGTCTCCACGGATATGAAAGTTTGGGAAATAGCTAAAATCGTAGGATATGAAAATGCCAACTACTTCACCTTGTTGTTTAAAAAAATGACCGGTGAATCACCCAAAAAGTTTAAGGAGAATCATACAAAGAAATTGATTTACCATGATAAATGATTCCTCCTGGCTGACACCAGTGAAATCATGACTAAGTATGTTATGGGCATATGGCTATGAAGTTATCCTGATGTCCATTATATAACTAAAGAAAATTCTTAAATTACGGGGGTAAAAAATGTCATACCAGGTCGTGTTTTTTGATATCGACTTCACTTTAGTCAATAAGGAAAAGGAAATCCCGCAGGACACCATTGAAGCGATCGATAAATTAAAAAAGAGTGGGATCATCGTAGCGATTGCTACAGGAAGGCCGCCATATATGTTTCATCCTATTGCCAAGAAATTGGGAATAGAAACATTCGTTTCCATTAACGGTTCTTTGGTCATTCATAAAGGGAAGGTTATCCACAGACACATCTTCGAGAAAGAAGCCCTAGCCGAATTGGAAGAACAAGCAGCAAAGAATGGCCATGCGCTATCTTATTTTGCGCGTGAGGGCTCTTTTTCCAACCAGCCTGAGCATCCCTACATCCTTGAATGCTTTAAAGAATTGAAATATCCGCCTCCAGCATATCACCCTGCTGCTTGGAAGGAATTCGATATTTTTCAGGCATTGGTTTACTGCACCCAACAGGAGGAACATCTATACCAACCATTGGAAGCATTCCGTTTTGTTCGATGGCATGAGTATTCTATGGATGGAATCCCTCATGGGAGTTCGAAAGCCAAAGGAATTGAAGTTCTATTAGACCAACTTGGCATTGATCGCTCTAAAGCTGTTGCATTTGGGGACGGATTAAATGATCGCGAGATGCTATCTTACGTAGGGATGGGAGTGGCAATGGGAAATGCGCATGAGGAGTTGAAGGCTCATGCCGACTTTATAACCAATTCTGTTGACAATGGCGGAATTGCCTACGGTCTTCAGTATTTGAATTTGATAAAATAATACCCATCACAATTGGATAGGACTTATAATTAAAAGGTATGTCAAAAATTAAAGCGTTCAATACGCTTTTTTTTGCATCAAATGAATGACTAGTTCATGTGATCACGAAGACCACTTACACAATATTATTTTACTAGAAAATAGACCAGTCCCCATTTTGACAAAATGGGGACTGGTTTGGTTTACCTTATCTTAAGTTGTCAAGTATTAAAATCTTAGCTTCCATTTACACGAATATCAATGAATGAAGTTCCTATGATCAGGGTGTCCAAAGTTCGTGAAGAAGTCTCCATCATGCATTACCCAAAAACCAACATAAATTTTATTCATCTTGAAGCAGATACTCCGCCGTTACCTCATCTGTCACTAATACATTTACTAAACGTCCAGTGAGAGCGGCACGAATCGCTTCAACCTTCTCTGATCCTTGTGCCACACCAATAACTAAAGGTATGTTTTTAAGACTATCTAGAGAGATAGCAATTACCCGAGAATTCCAGGAAATCTCACATGCTCTTCCAGAAGAATTGATGAAAATATTACAGATATCTCCGACAACTCCAGCCTCCGCTAATTCTCTTTCGTAATCGTTCCCGAAAAAAGATTTCACCATGGTGGAATGTTCTGGAGATCCCCCAATCCCTACTACGGCAATGTCACATTGAGCGGCAACCGTGAATATATCAGCAATTAACTTCTGCCTTAGAAAAATCTCCTTCGCTTCCGGTGAATCAACAACTACAGGAGCATGCAACAGTTTATATTCTGCTCCCAATCGATCGGCCATAAGTGCCGCGATTTGATTGGCGTGAATATCCATGCGCTCATCTCCCACTCCCCCTACGAGAGGAATAATGGTTAACGAGGATATGTGTCCTTTTGACATTGCAGAAGATACCTCGTGAAGCGTCGTTCCTGAAGAAACACCAATAATCTGATTTTCCTTTACTACACGCAAAAGATAATTGCTAGCCGCAATCCCTAGATTTCGATTAGCAGCGTTTGTACCGGATTCTGAAACGATAACCACTTCCCTAAGCTGGAATTTTCGTTCCAGCCTTGACTCGAGATCCGTATGGGGTTTAACCAATTCATCATGGATAATGATTTCTACTAACCCCATTTCTCTAGCTTTAGCGAGGTACTTGGAAATTAGTGGGCGAGATACCCCTAACACGTTAGCAATCTCGGCTTGAGTAGCTCCTTCCTCATAATACAAGTGGGCTATTTTTAACAGAATCCTCGAATCATCTGAGTACGCCATTCCTTTTCCCCTCTTTTATCCGTTCTTATCCGTTCT
Source organism: Ammoniphilus soli (assembly GCF_040813775.1). Lineage (NCBI taxonomy): Bacteria > Bacillati > Bacillota > Bacilli > Caryophanales > Paenibacillaceae > Ammoniphilus > Ammoniphilus soli. The sequence continues at coordinate 43,342 of NZ_JBEGDL010000010.1, read as the reverse complement.
TATCCTGTATATAGACAAAACTGTCTATTGGTTACTTTTTCGTAAACAGGATGGTATCCCCTTCTTTAATGATCGGAAACAAATCAGGCGTGACGTAGATGGAACCAGGCAAAACCTCATCAGGCGCTTCTGAAAAGTAGATAGAAATATGTCCAATTTCAAGCAAGTTTTTGTATGCGGAAGATCCTACTTTAACCAATTTATACTCCTGTTCTCCAATCTGTAAGGTATCCCCTGCACTAATGGGTTCGTCCCCAGACTCTTGAATCTCCTGAATCACCGAGACCTCCTTTAATTCTTCTGGCGCACTCGGCCCAAACAAAATAATGACTTTCTCTTCTTCAAAACTTAAAGCTAACGGTCCAACTTGAGTTACAACAGATTTAACCATAAATATATACCTCCTTAAATTTAATACATACCCACACTAGCCGCATACGCGATTAAAACGGCAACCACTCCGGTAATCATCCGGCTATACAATACGGCTGGTACACCGTATTCTATGGTATCTTGTTTTGCTTCCGCAAGCGATAAGCCCACCGGTACAAAATCACAACCCACCTGCCCGTTAATCGCAAAAAGCGCCGGTAGCGCAAAAGCCGGGGGAAGATTTCCAAGCGCGATTTGGGACCCCACCAGGACACCAATCACCTGAGAGATAACTGCACCCGGTCCAAGTACGGGAGAAAGAATAGGGAGAGTACAGATCATAACTATAAGAATCAATCCCCACAATGATCCTGCAAGCGGAACCAAGCCTTTCGCCAGCCATTCCCCCAAACCTGTATAGTTGATAATTCCCATTAACATGCTGACAAAAGCCATAAAAGGAAGAATATTTTTTATGATCATATCAATCGAATCACGGCCGGATTGATAAAGAACACTGATGATGTAGCCTATCGACTTAGTTATTTTTAATAAAAAAGGAGTGTGTCCGATCTTCGCATCATGTACAACTGGCTTGTCCTTAGATATCACACGTTCCTTCACGATCTCATGCTTCGCTTCTGCAGTAGTATTAGATTCATCACCGGCTGGAGCAATATCATTCGGCGTAACGCCAGAGACAAAAATATCTTCTTTAATAAATTTTGCGAGTGGCCCTGAAGGTGAAGAAGGCAAAACGGAGATCGTCGGTATCCGTTTCATCGGATATACCCCAATTCGTGCGGTCCCCCCGCAATCAATGACCACGCACATCATTTCGTCTTCGGGTACGGCTCTAGAGAATCCGTCGACCACCTCAACACCTGCTTCTTCAGCGATCCGCTGGGCAACGGGATGTATTCCTCCTCCCGTCATCGATACTACTTTATTTCGCTTATCATTTGGAGAAAGCGTTAAACCGACTCCCCATCCACCGGGGCCTTTTTTGACAAGTACAGTTTTTCTCATATTGAGCCCCCTGTCTACTTAATCGTGAGTTGACTTGTGTTATGGGTTTAAGCGGTCCTCCTAGCCTCATTTTCCGGTCGTTTTAATGCCATACGTCTCACAAGATATTCAGTTATGATTTCCGTAACAACCCCGCGGACCAACATAACGGCTATTCCGACTAAAAAATAGTGAACCGCTAAAGGACCAATAGAATAACCCGCCTTCTGCAATCCATTTGCAATGCCCAGCCAAACGAATAGTTCCGCTGCATTTGCATAAGGAAAAAAGCTAGTCACAGGATGAACAAATGATACCGTAGCATCATAGAAGGCTGGTTTTTGTTTTTCAGGCAAAAAACGGCCCATCGTGAAGGCCATCGGACTTGTTAAGATGAGCAAAGACAATATAGGCATTAGCGTATATCGTAAGAGGATATATCGTGAAGCAAACTGTAAAGCTCTGTTTGTTCTTTGCTCGCCGATGAGTCTTACAATCGCATTTGTGAATGTCAGCAAGACGACTAAAGTTGGCACAATTCCAGTTGCTAAACCTACAAACTGCTCTCCGCCTGCCTGAAACATTCCCATAAAATGAGTACCAATCCATTCGATCCATTCCATACGATTTCTCCTCTCTTACCCATGCTGAACAATAGTTGAATTGGGAGTACATGTCCTCCTTTTAGAGGAAATAGTAAGAAGAGCATTCTCCGCAGCCATCTGGAAAGCGAGGGCCAATGCCTTCTGTTTCATCGATATTCTCCGTGTTTGGGTAATGATTTCATGAGCATCATATAACATCTCGCCGACATGCTTTCCTTCATACTTCTCTAAACGCTTAAATTTGGAGAACACCGTATAACCCGATAAAACGAGACACTTTCTCACTTCATAGTGTTTATCGACTACCACCAGAACCATTGCGCCAGATCCCCATACCTTTCTGGACGTACCAGAAAAAAGATAAAAGCCGTCCATTCCTCGATATTGGGCAACCAAATGCTTTATTTCCCTGCTAGAATGGCGTACCTGCATGATGCTAAGCCCATTCTGCAAAAGCCATGCGAAAATTACCAATAAGATCAACCAAAAGGTACTCATACTTTTGTCCTCCGGAATGAGCTCTAAGGGGGAATGTAACACATATTATATAATATTACATTTGTTACAAGCCGGGTAGATCAAAGATTTATTTTATCAATCATTCATCGGATTTTTTATCTGATCATAACATGTGCGATTTAGAGGGAAATAATCCCTATCAACCAAATTCCCAAAGAATAAGTGGCCAAAAATAAAGACAAGCGGTTAGGAGTGTCGAGGTTTGTCTAAACTGGATTATTGAAATATGCATCCGGAGAGGCATTTAAATATGGAGAGAATATCTTCTTACCAATTATTCACTATGACATTCCTATATCAGTTAGGTACAACCATCTTCTTCGGTTTCGGAGCGAGTGCCGGACGGGATGCATGGATTGCTATACTTATATCTAGTCTTCTAGGTTCTTTAGTCATCATCATGTACATTGTCTTAATGCGAATGAATCCCGGGCTTACTTTGGTCGAATGGTTCCCTGCCCAATTCGGGAGATGGGTGGGTACACCCATTGCTTGGCTGTACCCGCTTATTTTTCTATTTGATGGCGGGCGAATCGTCGGTGATTTAAGGGATTTAATCCCCACCACCCTTCTTCCCTCTACCCCTCCTTTGGTATTCAATGGCGTTTTCTTGTTAATTATCGCCTATGGTTTATATCTAGGAATCGAAAATCTGGCCAGGGCAGGCGAAATTGCGCTGCCCATCATCGTGTTGCTCTTTATAATTGAAACCATCTTACTATTCTATTCGGAGGTCATACATTTCCAATTTCTCCTACCCGTTTTCGGGAACGGATGGTCACCCATATGGGCAACGGTATATCCAAACGGAATCACTCAAACCTATGGCGAGACGATCGCTTTTGCCATGATTTGGACTCAGACCAAAAATCCCAAGCAAATCATGAAGATCACGATTCTCTCTTCCCTAATCTCTGGACTGTTTCTTGCAGTTGCGGTTACGCTGGCCATTACTGTATTTGATGAGGACCTGTTTAAGCGAAGCGTTTATCCTTTGTACTCCCTTCTAGGTGTGGTGAGTATCGGAAACTTTATTAACAATTTAAGCCCATTTGGTGTAATCTACCTTTCAGTGACCGCGTTCTTCAAAACCTTCATAAAGATATTTGCGGCCATCAGGGCCATTCAAATATTAACTTCATTACGGGATGAACGTTTACTCATTTTACCTGCTGTTATCATCGCCATGGCTTTAGGAATGACGGTGTCCAAAAATGTAGCCGAGCATATTCCTAAGCTAGCATTGAACATCATTGTACCTTATGTGTGGGTGCCGTTATTTTTGATCTTACCGAGTATCCTGTTGATCGTTACTTGGATTCGCACCAAAGTTAAAAAAAAATAGTCTCAGAAAAGATGGCGATGCAAATAAACAGGACCTTCTAATCAGATGGTCCTGTCAAACCAATCAGACGAATCGTTAAGTCTACATTCACCGAAACGTCCAACTGTGCAAACTCCGTCTCCCATTTACTTACCATTTCCTCTCCACGAGAGGGATACCTCCTAAAAATGGTATCGCCAAATCCAAAAATATCCGCACCATATTTCTTTTGAACCTTTTGAATCAATTGGGAAACACGGTTTTTGCAATAATCCTCCAATTGTGCTTCCAACACTTCTACTTGATGTGGCTTCATGAGATCAAACGTCGTATTATTCTGTCTCACTTCTCCTTCACCGCTAAGCTCCACGTTCATTTTTATGCGGTTACCCTGCAGAACCGGGTGAACTTTACTTTTCAAATCCCTTATATCTAAACTGACTTGGCCGTGGCCTTGTGGAATGTACACGGTGATAGTCTCATTAGACAAATTGCCCACGATCCACATCTTGTCCTTCCTTTCCACTTCATCCAAGAATCCGACCAGCTGCAATTCCCGGTTAAAAACGGCACTGCCGGCCGCTTGCATTCGTTTTTCTTTCTTTGCTTCACCCCCTTGTGATGCTGACTCGGACACGAGTTCCCATGCTGGAATGCTGGGACTCGTCGACTTACTGTTACTTGCTATCACTAAATCCAGAAAAGCAGTGTTTGCTGCTTTGTCAAACTGATCGTGTATTTTTATAGATGCCAGCGCAGAAGTGGTTTCAAAAGGATAGGTGATCTTCAGCGCTTCCATCGCTTGATTCCCTTTTATAACCGAGATATCTGACCTCATTCGAACATCCGCATCCCGGGTAATCATATCCAGGATATCCTTCATTCCGTGCTTTGCCAGTCGTTCTCCAATATATATCGATTGTCGATGCCCTCTAAATATGGTTCTTGAGAGCTTGGGTTGCATATTTTTGATGGCATCGTAAACATTTTTCCCCCTGCCGGTTTCCACAAAGAAATTTTCTCCTTGTTCCCCTCCCCCTGCTTCGGCTGACCCCAGTTTGGATGGAATAACAAACTGGGCACTTACCTGGTAAGTGCCATCCTCCTCCAAATCCATCGCGATGGCAAGCATTATGGCTTGCTCATTCAATTCAACGTTATCCCAACAACCAGTGGTCACTAAGAGAAACGAGCTAAAAAGCATCAAAATGCTTATCGGTTTCTTCATATCCATTCCTTCCTATCTTCTTGGGTTTGGCTTTTGCCCTTTGGGAATACGTATGGATCTTGGACCTGCAATGAATCTTGGACGAAGTTCAAGCATCCAGAGTGGCGCACGCCACAATGTATCCTTGATTTCCTTCATATTAAACGGTGCCAGTGGGGCCATATACGGGATGCCAAAAGAACGAAGGCTTACCAAATGGAGCAACAGCGCCATCGCTCCCATAGCAATCCCAAATAACCCTAATGTACCTGCCAAGATTAAGAGTGGAAAACGAAGAAGCCGATAAGCAATTCCCAAATTGTAACGCGGGATTGCAAACGAAGCGATTCCGGTTCCAGCTACCACAATGACAATAGGGGCGGATACAATTCCCGCCCTCACTGCAGACTCCCCAATCACGAGAGCGCCGACAATACTTACTGCTGAACCTACCGGTTTTGGGAGTCGAACCCCTGCTTCACGCAACGCCTCAAAAACAATCTCCATAATCAGTGCTTCCACTAAGGTTGGAAACGGACTGGGTTCTCGGGCAGCTGCAAAACTCAAAAGCAGACTAGTGGGAATCATCTGTGGGTGGAACGTTGTAATCGCTACATAAAGAGACGGAAAAAATAAGGCTGCATTAAAGAGAATAAAGCGAATCCACCGAATAGCTGTCGTGTAAATAAACCCTTGGTAATAATCCTCAGCTGCTTGCAAACCGGCAAAGAAGGTAAAGGGAACAATAAGAGCAAACGGCGTACCGTCACAAAGAATGCCCACTTTGCCTTCCAGCAATGATCCGGCCACTACATCGGGACGCTCTGTATGTTGAATCGTGGGGAAAGGTGAATAGGAGGTGTCCTCAATGAGTTCTTCGATATAATTAGATTCCAGAATACCATCGATCTCAATCCGCTTCACTCTTTCCCGAACTTCATCCAGTACCGAAGAATTGACGATCCCTTCGATATAAGTAATCACCACATCCGTTTGGGAAATCGCCCCAAGCTGGAGGGATTCCATTTTCATTCTGGGACTTTTCAATCTTCTGCGCAAAAGACTGGTATTTGTGCGTAGGGTTTCCGTAAAGCCGTCCCTCGGTCCACGGATGACGGGCTCCGTAGCTGGCTCTTGAATACTTCTGGAAGCCGCCCCCTTCATGTCGGTGATTAAAGCACAAGTCTGTCCTTTGGCAAGAACGACTACGTTAGCATTAACGATAGCCCGTACTACTTCTTCCATTCCCCAAACCGTTTTCGTTTGAGCGACTGCAATCAGTTGGTCTTCCAGCATTTGTCCCAGCTGAACCATTTGATCTAATCCTTTGGGAACTCCATGATAAATGAATGGCTTTAGAACGGACTCATCAAGTACCTTTGAGTCAATTAATCCATCGATATAAATGAAAAGCACCTGCGTTTGGCCTTCGATTTGAATGGGGCGGAATACCACATCCGAACAATTTTGAAACCTCATCCTCAGGATGCTTTCGTTTTCTTTAAGGTCGGTGCTTATCTCAAGAACCATAGGATCGGAAGAAGACAGATCATTGCCCCATTCCATCTCCTCTAATGCCTTTTGGTAACTCCGTCTCCACTTTTTGGGTCGCCTAAGCCGAGTCATAAGGTTCCTCCGTCTATCTGTTTTATTTGTTAAATTTCCCCAATGCATGAGTTGTTCATACTTAATCTGTAAACAAAAGAAGGGCTGGCTCATATTTTTGAGCCAACCTCTTTTTCTATTTTAAAACTCTAGAAACTACAGATTTAAAATTACTATTTTATCCCTTGTCATCGATTCAATACTTCTGCGAACGCCTTGTACGCCCATCCCTGAGTTCTTTACTCCTAAGAACGGAAAATGATCGGGACCGCGTTCCGTTCTTCCATTTAACTGTACGCTTCCCACATCTAACTGAGAAGCCAGCTGAAAGGCTTTATCTATATTCTGCGTAAAAATACTGGCCTGCAACCCATACTCCGATTGATTGGCGAGGTCTATCGCTTCTGCTTCGCTTTGTATCCGTATGATCGGCAGAACCGGTCCAAAAGGCTCTTCCCACGCCACTCGCATGTCGCTTGTAACATAATCAAGTACGGTTGGGTAGATAAGGTTTCCGTTTCTTTGATTTCCGGTGATCACTTCAGCGCCCTGCCCTAAAGCTTCAACAATAAGGCCGTGCACAAAGTCAGCTGATCCCTGGTCAATCAGCGGCGTAATATCCGCATTCTCTTCCGGCAGTCCAACTGACAGCTTTTCTACTTTCGCTTTCAGCCGACCGATGAGATCATCCGCTATCGTATCCATCACAAGCACTCTTTTAATCGCGGTACATCTTTGCCCGGAATAGGAGAAGGCACCGCTGACAATTTGACTGGCCGTAAGTTCCAGATCAGCATCCTCAAGAACAATGGCGGGATCTTTCCCTCCCAATTCCAAAACCAGCGGGATCATGGCTGCTTTTTGAGCTATATCACGTCCCGTTTTTGTCCCTCCGGTAAAAGAAATCAATTGGATTGAAGGATGCGTAACTAAATAATCACCAATTTCCGAACCTTTGCCCGTTACGACATTCAGTACTCCCTTTGGCAGCCCAGCCTTCTCCAATGCTTCGATCATAAGGAGCGCACTGATGGATCCTTGAGTAGCCGGCTTAAGGACAACGGTATTCCCTGTGATCAATGCAGGAGCAATTTTAGCCGCAGAAAGGTTGACTGGGTAGTTGAAAGGAGAAATAGCCAAAATGACCCCTAATGGTTCCTTGTCAATCATCGCTACTTTCTTCGACGAGCCCCCATAAAAAGAATCCCCTTTCATCAACTCTCCATGAAGTCTTTTTCCCTCCTCCACGTTATAGCGAATTAGATCAGCCGTTCTTACAACTTCATCCCGAGCAGCTGCCTTCTTTTTGCCCACCTCACGCATAATCACTTCTGCTATTTCATCTGCCCTTGAAACTAATTCATCCGCCCAGGTCAGCAGGATTCTTCCCCGTTCATGAACAGGAAGCTTTGCCCATTCCTTTTGTGCTATTACTGCCGCTTGTATGGCACTATCGACTTCCTCCTTCGTCATCGCTGGCACGCGGCCGACAATCCTGCCCGTAGCGGGGGAAGGGATATCGATCCAGCGGTTGGACGTGCTCGTTTTCCATTCTCCATTTGACCAAAACGGATAATTATTTACGTCTTTATTAAGAACTACTACCATTTAGTACACCTCTTTTATTAGATATTGGAATTTAATATGGGACATTATCGAGTGATCATGGACTAATAAAGTCCCAATTAGTGCATAAAAAATGGACTTAACTTGATCAGTCAAATCGTTTTTTCTGTATCCACCAGGATTGTACCCTCCATCCTTAATTCTCTTACAAACATAGCCAGATGGAGGGTTTTTTCCTATCTCTTTTGCTATATCTTATGGTTTATATCTTAACTCGATCAACAAATCGCCTGTTTCAAGGGTATCACCCGGTTTCACGTGTACAGCCATAACTTCGGCATGGAATGGGGCTTGAACAGTCGTTTCCATCTTCATCGCTTCCGTCACGATAAGATGCTCCCCTTTCTTGACCTTGTCTCCAGGCTCGACCATAATTTTTAGGACTTTACCCGGCATCGAAGCCCCAATCTGTCCCCGTTCGGAAGGATCTGCCTTACGCTTCGCCTGTACACTTGCCTTAATGGACATATCGCGGATAGTCACTTCACGAGGGAAGCCATTCAATTCGAAATAGACAATCCGGGTTCCATCTTCGGCCGCCGGTCCAACGGAAATGAGCTTGACTATAAGAGTTTTCCCTTGTTCAATATCCACAGAGATTTCTTCGCCGAGACGAAGCCCGTAGAAAAAAGTAGCCGTATCCAACACACTGATCCGTCCGTACTCGGAGGATAAGTTTTCTTTATCCAAGAAAACTTTTGGGTACATGATATATGACATCACATCATAGTCATCAACCTTGCGACCCACCTTTTCTTCCAGATCAGCTTGGACCTTTGCAAAATCAACGGGTGGAAGCAATTCTCCCGGACGGCACGTAAAGTAATCTCTTCCTTTAAGAATCGTGTCGCGAAGCGTTTCAGGGAATCCACCCGGGGGTTGTCCCAAATATCCCTGACAAAATTGGACAACCGATTCCGGAAAGTCGAGATGCTCCCCTTTTTCATACACATCCTGTTCCGTCAGCTGATTTTGTACCATGAATAAAGCCATATCACCAACGACCTTGGACGACGGAGTCACCTTGACAATATCGCCGAACATCTGATTCACCGTGGAGTATGTTCTTTTCACATCATCCCAGTTGTCCCCTAATCCTACTCCTATGGCTTGTTGATGAAGATTGGTATACTGTCCCCCCGGCATTTCATGGACATAGATCTCAGAACTCGGTGATTTTAACCCACCCTCAAACCCCGCATAATAATGGCGGACGTCTTCCCAATAATCCGAGAGCTTTTGTAAATGGGCTTCATCTAAACAGGTTTCTCTTTCCTGGCCCTTTAACGCAGCGACTAATCCATTCAGGCTAGGCTGGGAAGTGAGTCCTGACATAGAGCTTACGGTCGCATCAACAATATCCACGCCAGCTTCATAAGCCTTAAGCAAAGTAGCCATTTGATTCCCGCTCGTATCATGGGTATGCAGATGGATCGGAATGCCAATTTCTTGCTTTAGGGAGTAAACCAGCTGATATGCCGCGAACGGCTTTAGGAGTCCAGCCATATCTTTAATGCACAAGATATGAGCCCCGGCTTTCTCAAGCTCTTTAGCCAAATCAATATAATATTTCAAAGCATATTTATTTCTCTTCGGATCCAGGATGTCACCTGTGTAACAAATGGCAGCTTCCGCAACCTTGCCGGATTTACAAACCTCCTCAATAGCGGTCTGCATTCCCGGAATCCAATTCAAACTGTCAAAAATTCGAAAAACATCAATACCAGCGTTTGCGGCTAACTGGACAAACTTCCGAATGACATTATCCGGATAATTCGTATAGCCTACTGCATTGGCTCCCCGGAAAAGCATTTGAAACAATACATTGGGAATCCGTTCACGAAGCCCTCGCAGTCGTTCCCACGGGTCTTCACCCAAGAACCGCATACTGGTATCAAACGTTGCCCCTCCCCACATTTCTAAAGAGAATAAGTCAGATGCCAATTTCCCTGTCGCTTCGGATATATTTAACAGATCATAAGTCCTTGCGCGAGTAGCAAATAGTGACTGATGAGCATCCCGGAATGTCGTATCCGTCACCAACAGTCTCGACTCAGAACGGATCCAGTGCACCAAACCGTTTACCCCTTTTTGATCGAGGATCTGCTTTGTACCGGGTCTGTAGGGCTGATTTACTGAAGTAACCGGAACTCGAGGATCAGGGAAGTTCGGCTTCTTCCCTTTTGTTATACCTGGATGACCATTGACAATCGTTTGTCCAATATAGGTAAGAAGCTTCGTACCCCGGTCTTTTCTTGCAGGGAATTCAAACAGCTCAGGCGTGTAATCGATATAAGAAGTATCATAATGTCCGCTTAAAAAATGGGGATGCTGGACCACATTTTCAAGGAATGGGATGTTCGTCTTGACTCCGCGAATCCTGAATTCTTTTAGAGTACGCCTCATTTTGTTCGCCGCATGCTCATAATTCATCGCCCATGCTGAAACTTTCACTAATAGAGAGTCATAATGCGGCGTGATAACCGCACCGGAATAACCATTCCCCGCGTCCAATCGGATCCCAAAACCTCCACCGGTGCGGAAGGCAAGCAAGCGCCCTGTTTCAGGCATGAAACCCCGAGCAGGGTCTTCGGTTGTAACCCGGCATTGAATAGCAAAGCCACGTGTCGTAATTTCACTTTGCTCCCTAATTCCAACTTCTGGGCTATTCAGAGCATATCCCTCTGCAATACGAATTTGTGACTGTACAATATCAATACCCGTAATCATTTCCGTAATGGTATGTTCCACTTGTACCCGCGGATTCACTTCTATGAAATAAAATCGAAGATCTGCGGTCACTAGGAATTCTACCGTTCCCGCGTTATAATATCCCGCAGCTTTCATTAACTGCAGTGCAGCTTCATTAATGTCGTTTCTTAATTCTTCCGGTAAAGACACACTAGGTGCCACTTCCACAACTTTTTGATGTCTTCGTTGTATAGAGCAATCACGCTCATATAAATGAACGGTATGCCCGTAGTGATCGCCCAGAATTTGGACTTCAATATGCTTAGGACGTTCTAAATATTTTTCCATATAAACTGCAGCATTGCCAAAAGCCGTTTTCGCTTCAGAGCGGGCTCGGTCTAGTGCGTCTTGCAGCTCTTCCTGACCATGAACGATGCGCATCCCCCGTCCGCCTCCACCGGAAGCTGCCTTGATAATTACGGGGTATCCATGTTCTTTTGCAAACAATATGGCTTCCTGTAAACTTTGAATCGGTTCAGGAGTTCCAGGAATAACAGGGACACCTGCCTTAATAGCCATCGCTCTGGCATCTACCTTATCCCCAAACATTTGAATATGCTCTGGCGATGGTCCGATGAATACCACGCCTTCTTCTTCACATCTCTTGGCGAACTCCGCATTTTCTGCCAAAAATCCATAGCCGGGATGTATGGCATCTACTTCGTGGCGCTTGGCCACCTCCAGGATCCCTTCAATATCAAGGTAAGCCTCAATCGCACCTTTTCCTTCTCCAATCAGATATGCCTCGTCCGCCTTAAAACGGTGAAGGGCAATATTGTCCTGCTCTGAGTACACTGCAACGGTACGAATATTCAATTCCGTACAAGCTCTAAAAATACGAATGGCAATCTCGCCACGGTTGGCAACCAATACTTTACGAAAGCGTTTGATGTTTTCCATATATATCCCCCTAGCCTAATGAAGAATCGTCTAGCTTCACAAAGTATCCCTGCATCCAATTTTGTAACATATGATATATATTATAACATTTGATAAATCAATATTAGTGGATGATATCGGATATGTCAATGATAGAATTTTTGCACGAATACAAAAGTGTTTGAATAAACGATTGACAGCGAATGGATAGGGTTGATATACTTCGAACATAAGTTACAGTATGTCACATTTGATAATAAATGATCCTAATTTTGTTCGAGTAGTCCAATTGGTATATCTAATTCATTAAAAATAAAAACAATATAATTAGCGGGGGCTAGAGAGATGAAACAGTTAATGATGGATCTTGTAGGAGTAACGGAGGCGGCTGCATTGGCTTCAGCCCCATGGATTGGCAGGGGGATTAAGCATGAAGCCGATGAGGCCGCCACGGAAGCGATGCGTTCTAAATTGAATCAAATCTCCATGGATGCCACCATCGTAATCGGTGAAGGGGAATTAGATGAAGCACCCATGCTATACATTGGCGAGAAAGTGGGCACAGGCGAAGGATTGAAATTAGATGTGGCCGTCGATCCGTTGGAAGGAACGAGCCTTGTTGCCAAGGGCCAAGGCAATTCGATAACAGTCATCGCGGTCGCTCCTAAGGGATGCCTTCTTCATGCGCCTGACATGTATATGGAAAAAATTGCAGTCGGTCCCAAAGCTGCCGGAAAAATAGACATCGATACACCGCTAATTGAAAATATGAAGATTGTTGCTGAAGCCAATGGAAAAGCCATCTCAGATTTAACAATTGCCGTCTTGGATCGGGAAAAAAATCAAAAATACATCCAAGTGATCCAAGAAGCTGGGGCGAAGGTTCAGCTCTTTAGTGACGGGGACGTCACTTACTCGATTGCAACGGCATTGGAGGGAACCGGGATCGATATGTTTGTCGGGATAGGAGGCGCACCGGAAGGCGTCGTTTCAGCGGTTGCTCTGAAATGCTTGGGTGGAGACATGCAAGGAAGGCTGCTCCCTAGCAATCATGAAGAATATGATCGATGCTTACAAATGGGATTGTCCCAGGTAGATGAAGCTCTTCGCTTGGAACAATTGATCAGCTCAAATCAATGCATATTTGCTGCAACCGGCATTACAGAAAGTATCCTATTAAAAGGAATCGAAAAGGATTCAGATAAACAGATTACCCATTCTTTCCTGGCGTACGGAAATGAAAAGCGACTTCATTTTATAGAATCAGTTCACAATATTTGAATCAATAGTATAACCCATTTAAAAAACAAGGGAGAATTTCTTATGCTTACCCCATTCAAACAGCATTTAAACGAAGTACTTTCAAATAGCACCGTACATGCTAACCTTTCTGTACCGCAGTTAGTTGAAACGGCGATTCAAAGACAAGAAGGAATAATAACTGACCGAGGCGCCTTTAGGGCAGAAACCGGAAAATATACAGGCCGCTCTCCCCAGGATAAATTTATAGTAGACGAACCATCTGTTCATCATAAGATTTCCTGGGGTACCGTAAACAAACCAATAGATGAAACAAAATTTGATAGACTCTACGCGGATGTGATGGCATATCTGGCAGGTAAGGAATTATTCATCTTTGATGGTTTTGCAGGTGCGGATCCCTCCTATCGTTTACCGATTCGAGTCATCAATGAATACGCTTGGCATAACCTCTTCGTACATCAGCTATTCGTCAGACCGACTGCACAAGAATTAAAAACCCATCAAGCAGAATTTACCGTTGTAGCGGCACCAGGTTTTGAAGCCAATCCCGCCATCCATGGGACGAATTCGGAGACGTTCATCATTATCAGCTTTGAGAAAAAAGTGGTTTTAATCGGTGGAACCAAGTACGCCGGTGAAATGAAGAAATCGATTTTCAGCATAATGAATTTCCTTCTTCCGGAAAAGAACATACTCTCCATGCATTGCTCTTCTAATGTAGGGGAACAAGGAGACGTTGCTTTATTCTTCGGGTTGTCGGGTACAGGCAAGACCACTTTATCTGCCGATCCGAACCGTCGATTAATTGGAGACGATGAACATGCGTGGTCTGATCAGGGCGTGTTTAATATTGAAGGGGGCTGCTACGCGAAATGCATCAACCTTTCAGAGGAAAAAGAACCACAAATCTGGAACGCCATTACATTTGGAACGGTACTGGAGAATGTAATGATAAATGAAGATTCTCGAACACCGGATTACGATAGTGCGAGACTGACTGAAAACACGAGAGCGGCCTATCCTGTTGACTTCATCCCTGGTGCCGTCATTCCCGGCAAGGCTGGCCACCCTAATGTCATCGTCTTCTTGACTGCCGATGCTTTCGGGGTTCTGCCTCCTATTTCGAAGCTGACCAAAGAGCAAGCGATGTACCACTTCTTATCCGGTTATACTAGTAAACTGGCCGGCACCGAACGAGGAGTTACAGAACCGGAAGCAACCTTTTCCACCTGTTTCGGATCTCCTTTCCTGCCGCTCCCTCCGCGGGTATACGCAGAAATGCTTGGAGAAAAAATGGAAAAACACCATACTCAAGTTTATCTCCTGAACACAGGATGGACAGGCGGTGCATACGGAGTGGGAAAACGAATGGATCTGTCCTATACTCGTAGAATGGTCTCGGCAGCTATCAATGGAGAACTTGATCACACCGAATTAACGGCTGATCCTATTTTCAAATTACGAATTCCTAAAAAGATCTCCGGCGTTCCAAGCGAGGTACTTCAACCGAAAAATACTTGGTCTAACCCGGATGAATATGATTTGAAAGCCAAGGATCTAGCTTCTCGTTTTGTGAGGAACTTCCAGAAGTTTGAGGGAATTGGGCAGGATATTGTGGATGCTGGGCCTAAGGTTTAGGAGTAGAAATTGTGATTCGAACTTTAACTAGAATAAAGGTGGTATGAAATCCACCTTTTTTCATCATATTACCTGCACCCGCCCTTTTTGCAAACGAACGTTCAAGTCGGCTGTGTCTGCCAACCGGCTTAATGATGGGCAAATGTGAGCAATCCACAGTCAAGGCTGGAGTAAAAGCCGTATTATACGGCCGATTATTAACCAGCGCAATCTGTGTGGTTGTTGCTTATATAGTAGGGACGATAGCAGGATTTTAATAAGGCTTATCATTGTACATCTTAATCAAGTTGATCACATGTAAAGCGCGAATAGGGGGAATCTCTAAAGTCCGAGATTCCCCCTTCATTTGTTAAATCAATTGCAGCTTCTCCAGTCCAAACCGTATGCCGCCTTCATCCACATGTTTTGTAATAAAGTTGGCAAGGGGCTTGAGCTCCACATGGGCATTTCCCATGGCAATCCCCACACCTACATAGGAAAGCATTTCTTTGTCATTTAAACCATCTCCAAAGGCTACAGCCTCCGCCGCGGACAAACCGAGATGCTTTAGCATCGCCTGAATCCCTATCGCCTTTGATCCTTTAGAAGGGATCACATCAAGGGAATACGGATGCCACCGTACAAATGAAAGATCTGGTATGATTCCCTCATAAGGTGATCTTTCTTCCTCCTTACAGAACAATAGCGCTTGATAGATATGTTGCTCTTTCCAATAGCAAGCGTGATAATCGGGAGCAGGTACTTTCAAACTTTCAAACGACTGGGTCACATACGGATGCATGTCCTGATTGGCATAACAGGTCTCATGGCTTAAAAACACCATAGGGTGGCCCTTTTCGTTTGCTATGATCTCTAGCCATTCTATAGAATCGATATTCAAAGGACTGCCATAGATAGGCTGGCCCTTATAGACGACATAAGAACCATTAAAGCTAACAAATGACTCAATCCCTAGCTCTTCTGCAATATGCTTGAAATGAAAAGGCGCTCTCCCTGTTGCAATGGCTACTTCCACCCCCTGCTGCTTTAGCTCTTGAACAGCCGCTTTGGTATCTTCCGGAATGTTTTTCTCTTCGTTCACGAGTGTTCCATCGATATCAAAAAAGACGATTTCATATGACATGATTATCCTCCTTTAGCTTTCAATAGATCTAGAAATCTCTTTTCCCCTTCTTGTTACATAGCGGGACCTTAATTCTTCCATTGTTTTAATAATATCGTTTTGATAAACGTTTGGATACTTGTCGTGAACACGAAGTTCTCCCATCTTACATAAGTAATCCTTAAGAAGATCAACAAATACCGCCGAATCGGAAAGGCCAACTAACTCCTGAAGACTCCCCATCCGGTCCGGGTGAACAACCGGATAGTCTAATGATGAAAATCCCCCTGACGCGATATCATAGAATCTTTTAACCAAATTGCCTCTTACTTCTTCTTTATCCTCTACATTGATAAAGGCTTGTACAACGAAAGCCTTAGTCTGCCGCCTTTGAGCAATACCGCAAAACTTTTTGCCGCGGATACTCAGATCATAGTCTCCGGGGCAGTAAGAACCTTGAATCTCTCCCTTTTCCACCTTATCCGAATAACGTATGAGGCTCTCCCGAATAAGAGAATACATCATTTCAAAATCATACCGGAAATCCATTCTCCCCTCTTGATTGGGCAAAATCCAGGAAATGTTTACAACTCCTGGATCTAACGGCACTGCAGCTCCTCCGGAATTGCGTACAGTGACCTTGTATCCCTGGCTTTCTAACCATTCTATCGCTTCAGAAGCATTAGGCAGCCTGCGATCTCTCAGCCCCATGACAAATGCCTTTTGGTGCCGCCAAATGTGTAGAATGGGCGTATGCTTCTTTTTTTCCATCAGTCGACAGGTGACTTCATCAAAAGCAAAAGGATACAAAATATCATCACCCAAAGCCGTATGAGAAACATCGATGACATCGCAAGATATCAGAGGAAGATTCATGCCCCTTCGTTCCCTTCTAATTCAAAATTGTTGGTTTTAAATCGCACGCCCTGCCGATTTCGCTTGCTCATGGGCGTGATACGAGCTTCGTACCAGCGGCCCAGATTCCACGTGGTCGAAACCCATGTTGATCCCTTCTTGTTTTAATAACATAAATTCATCCGGATGCCAATATTTCTGCACTTTTAAATGCTTTTTCGTTGGCTGCAGGTATTGGCCGATAGTGAGGATGTTCACATCCGCTTTTCTTAAATCTCTCATCGTTTGCAGGATTTCCTCCCAGGTTTCTCCTACCCCGATCATGATACTAGATTTGGTAGGAATGTTTGGTGCGATTTCTTTGGATCTGGCAAGCAGTTCAAGCGAACGGTGATATTTTGCTTTGGATCGGACTGAATCGGAAAGTCTTTCTACTGTTTCGATGTTGTGATTTAAAATGCTAGGATTTGCTTTAAGCACGGTTCTAAGGGAATCCCAATCCCCTTGGAAATCCGGAATCAACACCTCAACCGTACACAAGGGGAGACGATGGCGTATCGCTTGAATGGTTAAGGAGAAAACGGACGCCCCTCCATCCCTTAAGTCATCCCGAGCTACCGCTGTAATGACGGCATGCCGCAAACCCATCTGTTCCGCAGCTTCCGCCACTTTTTCCGGTTCCGCCAGATCAAGCTCCGTAGGCAGTCCCGTGGTGACCGCACAAAAACGGCACCCCCTCGTGCAAATGCTGCCGTTTATCATGAAAGTAGCCGTACGGTTGGACCAACACTCATAAAGATTGGGACATTTGGCTTCTTCACAAACCGTATGCAGCGTTTTTCCTCGCATCAAGCTTTTGATCTGCCTCGTGTTTTCATTCATGTTCAGTTTTATTTTGAGCCACTCTGGCTTTCCTTGCTTCATTTATATACCCCCTCCATACCTAACAGAGGCCGGGATGAACCCAGCCTCTGTTAAATCCCATCTATGAAATCTCTAACAAATTATGTTTTAATAGGTTTTCATCTATATAGCCTTTAATTTCCTCACCGGTCTCCAACGATAAAACATGGTGGGCCACTTCTTTCAATCGGCTGAAATTGAGTTGTTTGATCAGGTGACGAGCGCGAAGAATCGACGTTGCACTCATACTGAATTCATCCAATCCTAACCCAAGCAGGATCGGAATCGCTGTTTCTTCTCCAGCCATCTCCCCGCACATGCCAACCCACTTTCCTTCTTGATGAGCCGCTTGAATCACCTGGCGTATCAAGCGCAGAATGGCCGGATGGTAGGGTTCATACAAGTAGGAAACCTGTTCATTCATCCGATCCGCAGCCATCGTATATTGGATCAAATCATTGGTACCTATGCTGAAAAAGTCAACTTCCTTAGCCAATTGATCGGCAATCATTGCTGCAGCAGGCACTTCTATCATAATGCCTACTTCTATTTCTTCATTAAATGCCGTGTTTGTGCGGCGAAGCTCTTCCTTTACCTGTTCCAAAAGCTGGTTTGCCTTTCTTAACTCGGTTAGGGTGGCGATCATCGGATACATGATTTTGATATTTCCAAAGGCACTCGCACGCAGCAACGCCCGCAATTGGACCTTAAATAATTCCGGATTGCCTAGGCATAATCGAATCGCACGGTAACCTAGAAAAGGATTGAGCTCCTTTTGCATCGAAAGATAAGATAATTCCTTATCTCCTCCAATATCCAAGGTGCGGATCACCACCGGACGATTTTGACCCATTGTGACGGCCACTGACTTATAGGCTTCAAACTGCTCCTCTTCACTTGGGAATTGATCTCTCTCCATATACAGAAACTCCGTCCGGAACAAGCCTACTCCTTCAGCTCCCTGTTCAATCGCTTGCACAGCATCCTGAGGGGTTCCGATATTAGCGGCCAATTCCACATGATGGCCATCCGCCGTTTCAGTTCGTTGATCAACTAATTTTGCCCACTCTACTTTTTGTTTGAGATACAGCTTTTCCTTTTCTTCATAACGTTTGATGAGATCGATGTCCGGACGTATATGTACCTCTCCAGTGAATCCGTCGATGATCACCATATCCCCTGTCTGCAATTCAGCTGTAATACTAGAAAGTCCTACAACAGCTGGGATTTCCATAGTGCGTGCCATAATGGCTGAATGGGAGGTTCGCCCACCGATGTTGGTCGCAAACCCTTTCACCTTTTCCTTATCTAATTGTGCCGTGTCTGAAGGGGTCAAATCGTGGGCAACTAAAATGATCGGCTCCTGGTCTCCTACTGGCACTTCTTCGCTTGCTCCTATCAATTGCTTCAAGATGCGTTGGCAAACATCTCGCAAGTCAGCCGCTCTTTCCCTCATATATTCATTATCCATACTTTCAAAGATGGCAACCAATTGAACTTTTACATCTTCCACGGCGGCTTCCGCATTCAGCATTTCATTTTGAATTTTCGCTTCTATCTGTCCTACGACCTCTGGATCTTCCAAAAACATCAAATGAGCCTCAAAGATCTGTGCCTCTTCTGCGCCAATCTCCTGTTCCACTTTTTTCTTGATCGCTTCCAAGTCCGACTCTGCTGCTTTAACGCTTTTCTTGAAACGTTCTACCTCTGCCTTTACATCATCTTGCAAAATCGTTTGTCGGGTATAGGTGATTTGGTCTTCGTGTTTAACAAAGGCTCGACCTATTGCGAAGCCAGGTGCGGCTGCAATTCCGTTGCGCAACATATAAACTGCCCCTTTCCGGATTATAAGTATCGTTAAAAAGCAAAACCGTCATCTTTTTCGAGAGACGGTTTTGAGGTATTAAATGAGGCTTGTCTGGACTATCCTTGGATAAATTGAATCTTAGTCCCAACCTCAATCTTAGGAAGCACATGCGGAGTAACATAAACGGAACCCGGCAATACATCGGCTGGAGCCTCTGTGAAGTAAATCGAGATGTGCCCGATGGCCAATAAATTATGGTACGCCTCAGAACCTAAGCTGGTTACTCGGTATTCTTGGTCTCCTACTACTAACTTATCCCCCACAGCAAGAGGTTGATCGCCATGCTCTTTAAGCTCTTGAATAACTGAAACTTCTTTTAATTCTTCTGGTGCATTCGGACCAAAGAAGATCAAGACTTTTTCTTCTTCAAAACTCAAAGCCATTTCGCCTATTAAAGATACTACAGATTGAATCATATGAAACCTCCGGTAATTTTTTAATATGGTAGTGTCAAACTTGCAAAGTAAGCAATAATAACAGAACCTACACCCGTAATCATGCGGCTGTATAGAACGGCTGGGACTCCGTACTCAATCGTCTCCGGCTTAGCTTCCCCCAGGGATAGTCCTACGGGAACAAAGTCACAGCCCGCTTGTGAGTTAATAGCGAATAGAGCAGGCAAAGCATACGCGGGCGGGATATTCCCCATTGCAATTTGTGAACCTATCAATACTCCTACAATCTGTGCGATAACTGCTCCAGGTCCGAATACGGGAGATAAGAATGGAATGGTACAAATGAGAACGAGAACAATTAGTCCCCATAAGGATCCCGCTAGAGGCGTTAACCCCTTGGCTAACAACTCACCTAAGCCTGTATATTCGATAATCCCCATTAGCATCGCTACAAACGCCATAAACGGCAGGATGTTTCTGATCAGCATTTCTATGGAATCGCGTCCAGCTTGATACAAAACACTAATCACGTATCCAATCGACTTAGAGATCTTCAATAAGGCACCGGTATTAACATTCGGCCGATCCTCTTTTGCCGGAATGGCCAGGTTCGCTTTCCCCACAGAAAGTTCCGGTTGGGCAGCCGAAGCCGCGACTTCTGCCGTAGCGTCAATAACCGCAATATCATTTACAGTAACGCCTGAAACAAAGATATCTTCTTTAATATGTTTAGCCAATGGGCCGGATGGCGATGTTGGCATGACGGAAACGGTCGGGATCCTTTTCATGGGGTATACCCCGATGCGAGCCGTACCTCCGCAATCAATAACCACACACATCATTTCATCTTCTGGCACCGAAGTTGAAAATCCATCTACAACTTCTGCTCCTGCAAGCTCTGCAATCCGTTGGGCTACAGGATGAATTCCGCCGCCTGTGATGGATGCCACTTTCTTCTTCTTCCCGTTCGGAGCTAGGGTTAAACCGGCTCCCCAACCGCCAGAACCTTTTTTAACATGTATTGTGTTACCCATTTTGACCCCTCCAGTTCATCTAAAAAATTTAGGCAGATTTTGCGATGGCAGTTTCTGAGCGCTTCGCTTCCATTCGTCCAGCAAGGTATTTCGTAATGATTTCAGTCACTACTCCGCGCATAAAGATGACGACGATACCGACTAAGAAGTAATGGACGGCCAAGGGTCCAATCGAATATCCTGCTTGCTGCAATCCGTTCGCAATCCCTAGCCAAACAAACAGTTCACCCGCATTAGCGTACGGGAAGAAAGCGGTTACAGGATGGACAAATGATACCGCAGAATCATAAAAAGCGGGTTTTTGCTTTTCTGGCAAGAATCGACCAAACGTGTAGGCCATCGGATTCGTCAGGATCAGAACAGCCATCACCGGTAACAGGGTATATCGCAAGATCATATAGCGGGAAGCAAACATCATGGCACGATTCGTCCGCTCCTCCCCGATCAATTTGATTACAGCATTCGTAAAGGTCAACAGGACAACTAGAGTAGGGACAATACCTGTAACTAAACCCATAAAGGTTTTTCCGCCGGCATTAAACATGCCGATAAAATGCTCGCCTATCCATTGAATCCATTCCATTGAATCTGCCCCCTTTTTTAATTCTTCAAAAGCTAGTTTCTCAAAGCTTGCTCCCTTTTGGCAGGGATAGATTTCACCGCATTCTCAGCGGCCATTTGAAAGGCTATGGCAAGAGATCTCCTATTTGACTCTCTTTTTGCCAGTTACCGTTTCGTATGCTTGTTCCAATATTTCACACACATGTCTGCCTTCATAATCAGCGTAAGGCTTAAATCGGGAAAAAACACTCATCCCGGTTAGTACATGACACTTTCTCACTTGATATTCTTGATCGACAATCAATAAGACGATTGAGCGCCTTCCCAATGCTTTCTTGGACGTGCCGGAAAAAAGGTGAAAGCCGGATAAACCTTTATATTCTTCAATCATTTGCCCCATCACGGTCCGATAGTCTCTCACTTGAAGTATCGTGAGCGCATACTGCAATAGCCAAGCGACAATGATGAATAGGATAAAATAGAATTGATCCACTCTTTCACCTCCTCCTTGTTGCAAGTATTACTTAGCTTGGAATAAACTGTCCTGTAATTGACGCAAGTGCCATACTGTTGTAGACATGTCCATTTCCACATCATCATAAGTCAGGAATTGACCCTCACTTATATCCCGCTTGGCAACGACTTTTCCGCTGATCAATCCGATTGGAATATGTCCGTTTGTGACCGAATCTGTATGTGACTCAAGCACTCCGCGAACGGACCATCCGCCGATTCCATCAATGAGTTCTCCTGCTTTAATGTCCCTTTTAGCTACCGATACGGTTTCTGAAACCGGTCCGCTAATCGTCGCGATTGTAGGATCATTCAATAAGAACGCGCGAGCGATTGATATTGGTGTTTCTAAGCTAGCTAAGTGATATGGTCTATAGAGGGTATAGTAAGGCCCTTCCCCTACAGAAAGGTAACGCAATTGATCATCTACAGGCTGCAATGGACTGTTAACAATCACAAACACTCCCGGTGCTAATCCGTGTACATATTCCACTACACCATACTGGGATAAGCATCCGCCTTCTTCTACCAGCTTCAATTTATCGCCTACTGTCTTTACATCCGCACTTACTCCATGCATCCCCAATACATCCGGCACAAACCCTGTAGCATTACTTAAGAGGTTCATCTCCGCCATTGTCTTGGTTCCATCTTGGAAGGAGGCTAACATATGCGAGCTCATATTCTTGCGTCTAGCCTCTTCAGCACATGTGTCTGGATTGGAATTTGGAATGAACGGATTGTTCTTTCCCTTACCCGCAACGACTACATCTAACCCTAACGTTTTAGCGAACTCTACCAATTCCATCGTAGAAGCGGGTTCATCCCCTGCAGATCCTGTGTAGATAAGATTGGCCGACTTATATAATGAAGAAAGAATAGAACCGATTGTTACATCGACTTCAACATTGAGCAAAACAAGATGCTTTTTGGCCATCAAGGTTTGCATTGCGATTTTGGCTCCTACTTCAGGCACACCTGTCGCATCCACGACTACATCCACTTCATTTTGCTCAATCACTTTTCTGATATCGCTTCCAACCGTTACCTTATGTTTTTCCCCGCTTAGCTGCGATAGGTAATAATCAGCTGCTTTCTGTGCTGCTGACACATTAATATCGCAAACACCGCAAACTCTCATCCCAGGCACTCTTGAAATTTGAGCGATTAAACCAAATCCCATTTGTCCCGCTCCAATAATAGCAACTCCAATGGATTGACCTTCTTTTTCACGCATATTCAGTAATCTGTAAATAGCCATTTGTCTCGCTCCTTTTATATGTTATATCGTTTACTCTTCATCTCGTGAAAGAAACTCTACTAACTCTTGCACCGCTTGCTGTGCATCATCGCCTTCAGCGCGAACAATAACTTCAGTACCTGAAGTAACCGCCATGGACATAATGCCAATAATGCTTTTCGCATTGGTGACATTCCCTTGCTTTTCAAGAAAAACTTGACTTCCGAATTTACCAGCAAGCTTCACAAAATTCGATGCTGGACGTGCATGTAATCCTGAAGGAAGCATGACCTTGACAACGGTTTCAACCATAAAATAAACTCCTCCCCTTTTCGTTCCTATCCATCCGATATTCACTGTCTTGTCCTGTTCAACTGATCCTCTTTACATTAAGTATGGGAATTGGGACCAATCAGTGTATTCAAACACATTTTACATTTGATAATCGGTTTATCAAGTGTAACTACTTGTGGCTTAATCATACTGGGTAATTCACCAATCTGTCAACGCTTTTATTTCATTGTTTTTTTTCTACATTAGATATATAAAATCACCTGTTACATATGTTACAAATTTGATCATATGTTATTGACAGTAACATCACCCTGTTGGTATACTCATTACATCGGTTACGAATAATAACATTTGTTATAAAGAAAAGAAAATTCTAACCTGTATCTTTCAACTTTTCATCTATCAATTCGCGAAAAACCCCAGCTCATTAAAACTTCTATAGTAATTTCGCAATCTTAAATTAGGAGGAATAAACTATGATATCCAAATTAAGTTTACCAAGCGTTATTCAGGATCAAAAAAAGCTAACCGACTTTCTACACCAAATGTGGCTCATCCGTTTCTTCGATGAAAAGGTAGATGAGTTCTTTGCCAAAGGCTTGATTCATGGAACCACTCACCTTGCTGTCGGCCAGGAAGCAACTGCTGTCGGGGCTTGTGCTCTTCTGACAGATGAAGACAAAATCACGAGTACCCACCGCGGCCATGGTCACTGTATCGCGAAAGGCGCTCAAGCAGACCGCATGATGGCTGAACTGTTCGGGCGTGAAACCGGCTATTGCAAAGGCAAAGGCGGATCGATGCACATTGCCGATTTAGATAAAGGAAACCTTGGAGCAAATGGAATTGTTGGAGGAGGAATCCCGATCGCAGTTGGAGCGGCATTGACTTCCAAAATGAAGAACCTGGGGTATGTAACGGTGTCCTTTTTTGGAGATGGGGCAACCAATGAGGGAAGCTTCCATGAAGCACTGAATATGGCTTCGATTTGGGACCTGCCGGTCATTTTCTTCTGCGAAAATAACCAGTACGGCATGTCCGGTCCCGTAAAAGAAATGGTGAACATCGAGAACATCGCCGACCGCGCTGGATCTTACGGTATTCCAGGGGTAGTCGTCGATGGAAATGATTTGTTTGCGGTCATCGAAGTCATGGCCCAAGCCATAGAACGTGCCAAAAAAGGAGAAGGTCCTACCTTGATCGAAGCCAAGACCTACCGCTATAAAGGTCATTCCAAAAGCGACGCCAAAAAATACCGCACGCGTGATGAAGAAATGGATTGGAGAAACAACCGTGACGCCATTGCCCGCTATAAGGCTCTCCTCATTGAGGAAGGCATCTTGACCGAGGAGCAAGCCAACGCCATTGAACAACAAGCGAAAAAAGAAATTGAAGATGCGGTGGTCTTCGCCGAGAAGAGTCCGATGCCTTCCCTCTCTACACTGGAAGAAGACGTATTCGCCTAATATATAAAACTCAAATCAAAGGAAGGAGCAAAGAAAATGAGAGAAATTACGTATTTAGAAGCCGTTCGTGAAGCGATGCAGGAAGAAATGAGAGTCAATCCGGATGTATTTATTATGGGGGAAGATATCGGGGTATATGGGGGAGCGTTCGGTGTTACTCGCGGCATGATTGAAGAATTCGGACCGGAGCGCGTAAGAAATACTCCTATCTCGGAAGCAGCGATCGCCGGAGCGGCCGTGGGGGCTGCCATGACAGGTATGCGCCCGATCATGGAACTGCAGTTCTCTGATTTTATCACCATCGCAATGGATCAGCTGGTCAACCAGGCGGCAAAGAACCGTTATATGTTTGGAGGCAAGGGGAAAACTCCGATGGTCGTGCGTACGCCATCTGGTTCCGGAACCGGAGCTGCCGCCCAGCATACCCAAAGCTTAGAAGCATGGATGGCCCATATTCCCGGATTGAAAGTGATCCAGCCTTCAACTGCCTATGATGCAAAAGGTCTCTTAAAGGCTGCAATGGACGATGATAACCCTGTCATCTTTTATGAACATAAATTGCTTTACCGGACCAAAGGACACGTTCCGGAGGGTTCCTATACGATTCCAATCGGCAAGGCCGACATCAAGCGTGAAGGGACCGATGTCACGATCGTCGCAACGGCTATCATGGTTCATAAGGCTCTTCAAGCCGCTGTGGAATTGGAGAAGGAAGGCATCAGCGTAGAAATTATTGATCCTCGCACGATCGTTCCCTTAGACGAAGAAACGATTATTGAATCGGTAAAGAAAACCGGTCGTCTAGTGGTCGTTCATGAAGCGGTGAAGCGTTGCGGAATTGGCGGAGAGATTGCCAGCATGATCGCGGAAAGCGAAGCTTTCGATTATTTGGATGCACCAATCAAGCGACTCGGCGGATTAGCCATCCCAATGCCGTATAACCCTGTCCTTGAAAAAGCAGCGATTCCGCAAGAACAAGATATTATTGCCGCCGTTAAAGAGACATTAAACCGAGTCTAGGAGGGAAAGGAACAATGGCAACAAGCGTATTCATGCCCAAGCTTAGTATGACGATGGAAACTGGAACCATAATACAATGGTTTAAACAGGTCGGCGATGACGTAAAAGAAGGAGACCTCCTTTTGGAGGTCTTGACCGACAAAATCAATATCGAAGTGGAATCCTATGCGACGGGGAAATTATTGAAGGTTTACTTTGGTGCCGATGAAGTGGTTCCCGTAAACCAAATTATCGGATACATCGGACAAGAAAATGAAACCGTTCCCGATGTCCCTCCAAGTCTCGACGGAGGCAGCGCACAGGAAGAAGTGGCAGCCGCCGCAAGCCCAGTTGCCCCTGTTCAAGAGTCAGTGGAAACTCAAAACGATTCAGATAAGGTACGCGCTACCCCCGCTGCCCGGAAAGCAGCAAAAGATAAAGGCGTTTCCCTTCAGCAAGTTGACGGATCCGGCCCGAACGGCCGCGTTCATAAAACCGATGTCGAAAACTACTCGCCAGCTCACGCTGTAAAGGCTACACCTCTGGCTAAGAAAATAGCTGACGCCGAAGGAATTAATCTCGATTCCATCACAGGTACAGGTGTCCAAGGTAAAGTGCGTAAAGATGATGTCCTCAGCAGTATCCAGCCTGCTTCTTCTGAACAGCCGGCCGAAGCGGAAAAGGTGAAGCTGGAAGGCATGCGCAAAGTCATCGCCCAGCGTATGGTACAAAGCGTAACCACAGCTCCTCATGTAACGCTGACTACCGAAGTGGATATGAGCCATTCCATGGAAGCCAGAAAAGCCCTCCTCCCTCTCATCGAGAAGAAAACGGGCCTTCGCGTTTCCTATACAGAAATCATTATGAAAGCCGTGTCCCACGCTCTGGTTCTGCATCCGAAAGTCAATGCTTCCTTACAGGGTGACTATATTATCTCCAATCCAAACGTCAATATCGGCTTAGCTGTTGCCGTACCAAATGGATTGGTAGTTCCGGTCGTGAAGCAAACCGAACAAAAAGGATTAGCGGACCTTACCGCGGAATGCAAGCAATTCGCTAAACTGGCAAGGGAAGGAAAATTATTGCCTGCCCATATGTCGGGTGGAACGTTTACCATCAGTAACCTTGGGATGTACCCGATTGATGTGTTTACTCCAATCATTAATCAGCCGGAAACCGCCATATTAGGTGTAGGCCGAATTAATGAGAAACCTGTAGGGGTGAACGGACAAATCGTGCTGCGTCCGATGATGACTCTTAGCCTTTCTTTCGACCATCGGGTAATTGACGGTGCGCCAGCTGCTGAATTCCTCCAAACTTTGAAAGAATCGCTCGAAAATCCGTATCAATTATTAGTTTAGCAAAAATAAGAATGGAGGAAGAAAATTATGAAAACCTATCAAATTGCGGTTGTCGGCGGAGGGCCCGGCGGTTACGTGGCAGCAATCCGCGCTGCAAAAGAGGGAAAAACGGTTGCTTTGATTGAAGCAGATCACTTGGGCGGCACTTGCCTCAATCGCGGCTGTATCCCCTCCAAAACGCTTCTTCGCCACGCAGAAGTCATTGAGGATATTAAAGCAGCGAAAAACTGGGGCATCGAGACGGGTTCACTCACCCTTTCTTTGGATAAAATGATGGCTCGCAAAGACCAAGTGATTCAGCGTTTGAGAGCAGGCATAGGCGGTTTACTTAAAGCTGGAAAAGTAGAAGTTTATCGAGGGATTGGTACGGTTCAAGCGGATAAAACCATCATCATTTCTGGTACGGAAGATCAAACCATTAAAGCTGAATCTATTATCTTGGCAACTGGTTCAGCTCCCTTCGTCCCCCCTATTCCAGGTACTGATCAAGTATCTTACCATACAAGTGACACGATTTTTGGCATTACGAAGATCCCTGAATCCATCGTCATCATTGGAGGCGGAGTCATCGGCGTCGAATTTGCCTGCATTTTCGAGAGCTTAGGGACAAAAGTTACGGTGGTTGAAATGGCGGACCGTCTGGTGCCTATGGAAGATCCTGATGCTTCTGCCGCTCTGCGAAAAGCCTTGCAGAAAAAGAACATCTCCACCTTAACCGAAACGAAGGTGGAATCCTTGGCTACCGGAAAAGACGGCCATGTGGTGAACATTACGGATCCAGCAGGTAACCCTGGACAGCTTCATTGCGAGGAAATCCTCATTGCAGTGGGACGCAGGCCTAATGTCTCCGGGATTGCCGACCTTGGATTAAAGATGAACGGCCCTTTTGTTGAAGTAAACGATTTTATGGAAACCAGCATCCCCGGAATCTATGCAGTGGGTGACCTGATTGGCGGATGGCAGCTGGCCCATGTTGCCAGTGCCGAAGGTACCATTGCAGCCTTGAATGCATCAGGGCAACGCACTCCGATCAATTATCACGTTGTTCCTCGCTGCGTCTATACCCAACCTGAGATCGCCAGCGTTGGTTTGACCGAAGAAGAGGCCAGAAAAAAGGGATACTCTGTGAAAGTGGAAGTCTACAAGCACGCAGCAAACGGTAAAGCCATGGCCATCGATCACACCGATGGGTTTGTAAAAATCATTGCCGATCAAAAATATGGCGAAATACTCGGCGTACTTCTGGTTGGATCCCATGTTACGGAAATGATAGCTACTCCTTCCGCCTTTATGCATTTGGAAGCTACCGTAGAAGAAATGGCGAATATGATCTATCCTCATCCGGCAGTCTCCGAAACCATGATGGAAGTGGCAGCCAGCTGGTTAGGTAAAGGAATTCATTCATAATAGAAAAAACAACCTGGGATACAAACTTTTTTCCCAGGTTATTTTTTCTATTCTACATGCAGAAATCGGTTCGTGCGAATAATATTTGTTAATAAATGAGGGAACATAATTATGAATTGGACTGAAAAAAGAGAACTTGTTCGGGTGGCAAAACTATATTATTTCAAAGGCCATACTCAAGCAGAAATAGCGAGCCAAATTGGCGTCTCTCGTCCCGCGATCTCTAAGTTGCTCCAAAAAGCCAAAGATAGTGGCGTTGTTGAAATTATTATCAAAGACGAAATGGCGAATACCGTTGAGTTGGAACAACAACTGGAAAAGACCTTTTCTTTAAAAGAAGTCATCGTTGTTCCCGTAGACGACCATGCCAACGAAGAAATGACAAAACAAATGGTTGCGAAAGCAGCTGCAGGCTATATCGCCGGAAATATTAAAGATGTGAAGAAGATTGGGATTTCCTGGGGAGAAACACTTTTTCATGTAGTCAATGAATTTCCTTATGAAAAATATGCGGATATCACCGTTCTACCGCTTGTGGGTGGAATTGGCCGGCAGCGAATAGAGATCCATTCGAATCAATTGGCCTACCAGCTTTCTCAAAAAATTGGCGGCAAATACGAATTTCTTTATGCACCTGCCCTTGTAGAATCAAGCAGTCTGAAGAACCAATTATTGGATTCTACAGACATCCGTTCACTATTAAATGAAATTAAACGAGTTGAACTAGCTATTGTTGGAATCGGTAATCCTTATGATTCAACCATTGCTGAAATGGGCTACTTAAAACACGAGGATTTGCTAGAACTTAAGAAAAATAAAGCTATTGGTGATATTAATTCTCGTTTTATTAATCGTGATGGTGAAGAAATACCGAGTCCTATCAATAACCGGGTCATTGGCATCGAAATATCGGATTTGCGTAACATCCCAAGTGTCGTTGCAGTAGCTTCGGGAATAAAAAAAGCAGAGGCGATTGAAAGTGCGCTTAAAGGTAATTGTTTCACATCACTTATTATCGATGAACCCACTGCACATAGAATTTTATACTCACTTTCTTAGAAATATTCAAATTCATGAATAGTTAAATCACAAAGTATATATTATAATATTTATATAAACATAAAATTCATTTGACAAAAAATAAAGAATACTCAAACTGTCAATTCATAATTGAAAACAAGGGGATGAAAATTGTGAACATGAAAGAAGTGAGATGTGAACTATTCTGCAGTAAATGTTTTACAGATTCAATCCAAACCATTGTTTATATTAATGACATTATATATAGCGTAAAATGCGATGATTGTAACCAGGAAACCATTTTAAATCCAAATTTAGCCGATAAGATTACTGAAAAGTACATCCATAGAGTGTTTTCCAAACCAGAAAGAATGAAACATGAAATTGAGAGTGGTCTATTTAAAACCATCACTTCTTTACCCTCTAGATTTGTAACAAAACCCTTCCGGCTATACAAGGAAGTTCACGGTCTTCGAACCTATGTTTACAAGAAGAGAAATAGCAAAGCCAAATAATGTTCTAACGTTCTTGATTCACCGGTTACAACAATAACTTCCCCTCTCCTTGCCTGGTATGTAAGCGACCCAGGTTATTTTTTTGTCACTCCTATGAAAAAAGAAGGGATTTACCCTTCTGAAATTTTCGTACTATATAAGAATTACCTAGACAGGACTCTCAACCATGGTCTTTCATCAATCCAATCAATTGAAATTGGAGTATGAAAAGCTTCAGTTAAGTGATTGTCCTGTAATACACTTTTCTTCTCCCCTGATGAAATAATACGTCCTTGATCTAACAGGGTAACATGTGTAAATAAAGGGAGGATTTCGTCGATATGATGGGTAACGTAAACGATCGTCATATCTTGGTCTTTTAGGATGTTTAAACGGTCTAAAAATTTTTCTCTTTCTTCTATATCCAGACCGGAGCACGGTTCATCTAAGATGAGAATTGATGGCTTGGTCATTAGAGCTCTCGCCAATAATACCTTTTTTCTTTCCCCTTGAGAAAGGGAACCTAGCGGTTGATTTTTAAGATGAAAGATATTCAGTTGTTCTAAGATATATAGACTCTGATCTATCACGTCAGCTGGAATTTCTTCGTAAAAACGCAAATAACTAAATTCACCCGTGGCTACAACTTCCCATACAGGATCTCGCAATGTTAGTTTATCTAATAAAGACTGACTTATATATCCAATCTTTTTTCTTACTTCTCTGATATCACATTCACCATACTTATATCCGTTAACTCTTACAGTTCCCTTAGTTGGAAATATATAACCAGCAATCATTTCTAATATCGTAGTTTTTCCAGATCCGTTTTTACCTAAGATACCCCAATGCTGTCCCTTTTCAATAGAAATATTGATATCCTTCAAAACTACTCGATCACTTCTAGTTAAAACAACATCTTGCAATTGAATCATGAAAATTCACCTTCCCTCTAAATACTAATCTTTTTTTAAAAAAATATACCCCAATATGTATAAATGATTACTAAGCATTAATGATACAACAACATACCTAAGAAAAAAACTATTACAGGTATTGTAAATAAAGAAAATACCGTGGAATAAACCGTTACGGATGCACCCATCTCTTCATCAGCTTTATACTTGGCGAATACAATCGAGGCACTAGTTAGAGTAGGCATGGTGCTCGCTAATAGAACCACATAAGAGAGATCTTCATCCAATTTTAAATACTTAAGGATGAGTATAGTTATGATTGGCAATAGAAGTAATTTGGTTATTATTGGAATGCCTATATTCTGTAAAGGGATATGACTTCTTTTTTTCCATAAATCAGAAACCAGCATACCTATGTAAAACATTGCAAGAGGAGATGCTAAGTTGGCCAGTTTATCTGTCAATAAAACAAATATATCAGGAAGCTGTAAGTTGAAATAAGCGATTATTAGACCAATCACAATTGCGACTAGTGGGGGATTAATTAGTGATTTTAATCCTCCAAACGAAAAATAAACAGGCTTCTGCAGTATAATCACCCCGAACGTCCAGAGTGTAAAAACAACACCAGCATCAAATACTGCTGCAAAAAAGGCTCCCTTGGCACCAAAAAGAACTGCGCAAAGAGGTACTCCAATGAAACCAGTATTGCCAAGTCCTGATAAAATGGAAATCTCTCTCGCCTTCTGTGAAGACACCTTTATTCCCTTAGATAATAGGCAGCCTGATGCAATCCCCAAGATATTCACCCCTACAGAAAGAAAAAAGATCACAATAATATCCTTAAAAATTCTTTCGTCTATCTGAAAATGTAGAATACTTGACAATATGATACAAGGCATTGCTATGTTGACGATTAATATAATAAGTAAATTTCTTGTTTCTTTATTAAAGTTAACAAACTTGGTTAACAGAACTCCTATCCCGATCATGAAACCTATTATTAAAATGGACTCTAAAACCGATGCAACTCCCATTAAAATCTCCTTAAATATAAAGGAATTTAAACGTACAACTTTCCTTATGACTTTCAACAATAGAGTAACAAAATGGCTGAAAGGGTAGTACGGCAATCACCTTTTTACATTGTGAAGGCACGCAATACCCCGGACTACCGAAATATCTAAAAACGCTTACAATTCTAGGAAAATAGCTTTTCTACAAACCAAAGGGAAGTGAATAACAGAAAACAACCAGCTAACGCTATTTTCGTGAAAGTACTCATTTGATATTTCTTCGGAACTTGGCGGTTCAAATATAGCAAGGCTGCTCCATACATTGGGAATAGCAGACTTAAGGCAGCTCCACCTATCATGATTAATAAAGTAGGGGCTTTGATCATGCTGTAAAAGATAATCCAACTGATGACTACACCAATGACCACCCAGCTGTAAATCTTGTTATTATTGTTGGATCTACGCTGTCCACTTATTTCATTTATAATGTCCGTGCTCATTCTTGCTGTCCCATCAGCGACTCCTAAAGCAGTCGAAAGGAGTCCTGCAAAAGCACCGATTAAAAATAGGTAATAGAACTCTGGTCCCAATACATCCGTGAAAACAACTGAAATTTGCTTGACAACATCTACTCCGTTAGGTACTTCTCCGAGTGTTTTTAAAACAGATGCACCCGTTATGAAATAAGCCAAGGTCACAATAAAGGTTGCAAAAACCCCTACCCATGTATCAAGCTTTAAGATGCGGATCCAGGATCTCATTCGATTCTCTTGCTGTGACTCAGAATCTTCCGGATGATAGGCTTGATCCAAATAACCTTTGCCGGTCAGCCAAGCTGAATAAAATACTAGCTCAATTCCTGCTCCAACAGTTCCCAGTACCGCTAAAGCCATGATGGTCGATCCGCTAGGTAAGCTGAAAGTCATCCCGCCCAACAGTTCGGTCAACGAGTAAGAATATTTTCCTGTGGAAGGTATAGCAATGAACGCAACATAAACCATAAACAATGTCATCATAACAACTAATACCGTCATTATAGACTCAAAAATCCGATACACATTCCACCTTGAAACAAGTGTCCCAGCCAATAGCATAGGAATGACAGACAACATCGCTAGATTGCCCCATGTGGTTGCAGACCAGAAAGGAAACAATGTATGTATTACACCACCCATTGCTCCACTAATTCCTGCAACAATGACCAGAACAACAAGGGCCAATAGAGCTATGAAGCTCCATAGAAACCATGATTTCCCTTTAATTTTCGGGCCAGGAATATCAGAAAAGCCTTCTGTAATCGTCTTTTTTGTCGTTAGCGTATACCTTCCTATCTCCTGCTGGATAAACCCTTTTAAAAAAACTCCACAAAACACCACCCACAAGACAGCAAATCCAGCTATAGCACCAAAGCGCGTAGCGTTAATAATTTCTCCGCTTCCTACCGCGGCAGCAGCAACGGCAAGCCCCGGTCCGATCCACTTTATCATTTGCAAAACATGCTGCGGCGGGGCCTTATACTCAGTTCTTTCCTCCTTGCTATATTCTAATTGAGGTTTTAATTGCGGTTCCATTTAATAGACTCCTCCTCCAGATTAAATTTAATCGTAATTATATGAACGGTTACATTATCGACTCCAATACGTGTGGGAAAATCCAAACTATATCGGGGGCCTGATGTAAAATTCATGAGGATGGGTTCATCGCAATAAAGGCTTCATTTGTCCTACCGTTAATAATCAAGGAGGTTGAAGAAATATTTAGGGACATGTTAATAGACATCCTGACTGTACATGTTCCCCATTATTTACTCGGTATTACCTGCGTTCGAAACGATTGGTCAACCTTCCCAGGCCGTCAATCTCGACCGTCACCTCATCTCCGTCCTTCAACCAAACGCGATTCTCTTCCGGATAGCCGAGGATTACCCCTTCCGGCGTCCCGGTCATGATGATATCGCCCGGTTCGAGAGTCATGTGTCGGGAGAGGTCTTCAATTAATTTTTCACAGGAGAAAATCATGTTCTCCGTGTTCGAATCCTGCCGCTTTTCACCATTGACGAAGGTTCGGATGCCAAGGGTATTCGGGTTTTTGATTTCATCCGCGGTCACTAGGTAAGGTCCAATAGGAGCGAATTTGTCGCAAGTCTTTCCGAGTAACCATTGATGGGAACGAAACTGCAGGTCTCGGGCAGAGACATCGTTTCCATTGCAATAACCAAAAACATAGTCAAGCGCGTTTTCCTTCGTGACTGACTGCGCTCGGCGCCCCAGCACAATGCAAAGTTCGGCCTCATAATCAATCTTCTCCGAGTTCTTCGGCATAGGAATGCTCTCGCCGCTAGCAGCTAAAGAATTTGCAAATTTACTGAACACGATGGGATCAGTCGGAAGGTCCAATTTGGTCTCTGCCACGTGAGGGCGGTAGTTCAAGCCTATGCAGATGATTTTTCCTGGATGCTTCACACACGGCGCAAACTGCACTGCATCTTCCGGTATAACCTTGTCCCCGAGAACAGCCACATATTCTTCCCAAGTCGCTTGCAGATCGTTCAATTTGGAAGGGTCTGCAATGACTTCGTCCACCGTTTTCGGCAACGCCGTTTCCCCAGAAATTTGGGACAGTATGGAAACGGGTACGATTCCGCCCTGCAGTCCGATACCAAGCTGTTCTATATTATTGAAGATAATGTTCGAAATTTTCATATCCAACCTCCACGGTTTTAATATAATATAAATATTTTATTTTATCTGATAAAGATTGCCCTGTCTAGAGTAAAGAGTTCCCTCCATTCCTTTATAAACAGAGGGACTCCCTGGGTTCTCAGATCGTCTCCGCAAGCCTCCAGATGCTGAACTCATGGTGACCATGTTTTTCCGCTGCCGTAAGCTCACCGTCAGCAACGGAGATAATTTGCTCATATATTTTCCGGCCTACACCATCTAAGGAATCTAAACCTTCCAAGATCGTACCGGCGTTGACGTCAATATGTTGTGGCATACGCTCATAGAGCTTCGGATTGGTCCCAATCTTGATGACCGGGACGATAGGAGAACCTGTCGGGGATCCTCTCCCCGTGGAAAAGAGGATGATCTGTGCCCCTCCGGCAGCCAGTCCGGCCACTGACTCTGCATCGAAGCCCGGTGTATCCATGAATACCAAGCCCTTGCGCGTGGGACGCTCCGCGTATCCAACGACTTCAACCAACGGCGTGCTTCCCCCTTTTTTGATGCAGCCCAAGGACTTCTCCTCTAGAGTGGTAAGGCCGCCTCGAATATTGCCTGGCGTTGGATTACAAGCCCGGACGTCCTCTCCGATGGCCCGCATCCGTGCTTCATATGTAGCAACGATACGAAGGAACTTCTCGGCCGTTTCTTGATTCGCAGCACTCCTGGCTAGAATGTGTTCGGCCCCAATCGCCTCCGTGGTCTCGGACAAGACCACTGTCCCGCCATCCGCTACCATTAGATCCGCTAACACTCCGATGGCCGGGTTAGCCGTAATGCCGGACCAGGCATCGGAAGCACCGCA
This sequence comes from Ammoniphilus soli, assembly GCF_040813775.1. Classification (NCBI taxonomy): domain Bacteria; kingdom Bacillati; phylum Bacillota; class Bacilli; order Caryophanales; family Paenibacillaceae; genus Ammoniphilus; species Ammoniphilus soli. The sequence goes on along the minus strand of NZ_JBEGDL010000010.1, from coordinate 7,573 downwards.
CTCTAAACCAATGATCAGCTCGGACGTATCAGCCAGCTCCCGCTTAGCCTGCCGACTCTCGGCAAGGGCCTCTTCCAACCAGGCCCGCCCCTCAGCAAGAAGCGTCCCTACACTGGCAAACTGCTGAAATGAGAGCGCATGCGCTTTCCATCCTGCTTCTTGCATCATCTCGGCTAGCTCTTGCGCCGGGTCATCGTGCCCCAGTCCGACGAAAAGCGCGGCTGCAACGTTAGGGTGGCACGCCGTGCCATACAAGGTGCGCAAGGTTTGCTGCGCATCTTCCGGAAATTGAGACCGTCCGAGCTGGTGCACCACCGGCACAACGCCAGGTACGAGTTCAGCAAGTTTCCGGGTAATTCCAGCTAACTCCCCTACCGTATTAATTACAATTACACTGTTGCGGACACCGACGGTACCATTCGGTCGCCGATACCCCTTAAATGTTGCCATATCCCTTCACCGCCTTAACGAATTGAAAGTTATCCCGTTCCTCGACATTCAACCCACGCACATTGGGTACATGAACATGTTGGCCGGATATGATGTCCTCAGTCGCCACCCCCATGCACTCTCCATATTTGAGAATCGCTCCTCCATGGGGGATAAACTCTAAAGCAACCTTATGCCCATACGGTATATCCCCTTCAGCCCGCAGCTGATCGACAATCCCCGTTACGAGGACGATGAATTCCCCTTTCTGAACATCCCGGAGGGCAACGGCCACATTATCTCGATCGTCTAACCTGATTGCATTGGGTCCTGTCAATCTATGTTCAGTCATGAATCTATCCTCCATTTCTTAGAATGGTGTACCAACGCGTGAAATGGCGAACTCTCCCAGTTCAAGTCTCTCTAGTGAAGTGGGGCATCCGGAGCACACTTCAAGAAGGTTTTGTATCAGTTCCTCTGCCTCCTTGTCTAGGTCCTCCCCGGTCACTATACAGTCAACCAGTTCATCATCCGCCGGCGTAGACGTTCCAGCAGGTGCTACGACGAAGCATGGAACAGCTACCGATCCGACGAGCAACCCTCGGCTGCTGACAATAAGAACCATACTGCACCCTCCCGCCGCGAGTCCTGAAAGGGCCTCCACTGGATTGTCAGGAACAGCCATTAGGTGGATCCCCTTTTGAAATGGTCGTTCTCCATAAGAGACCACCCCAGCCACGGGTCTTGATCCTACAATGACTGCTTCCCTGTGAGCCCGTTCCAGCTCTGCGGCTGTCCATCCTTGAGCATCCGCGATGCCAGGGCCTGTCTTCTCCCAGCGGCGGCGATATAATCCCTTTGCCGCCTTGACCAGCCTTCGAGCGGATACCGGGTCGGCCGCTCGCTGTGCGAGCGATGCACCTGCAGGCTCAATCCCCCTATTCAATCCAACCACAATATTTGCGCCGTAGTCCAACAGCCTATCGACAACCCGGCCGATGATCGGGTAGGCGGTGCAAAGAGCTTGCTCGTCTGAGTCTAGCCCGATGACGCCAATGCTAAGCGATGAAAGAGGCATCGGTTGTCGTTTCTCCCTCGCCGCTTCACCAGCCCACTTCTTAGCGATCTCGACTCCTGCTGAAACCGTTTGATTACTTCCCTCCAGCGCCTGGATACCGATACCCCGGATTGGCTTATCTTGGGGAATCATGGCTGCCAACTCATCGACTTGATTTGTCTCGCAGCCCAGGCCTACAAGAAGCACGGAACCAATATTCGGATTGGCCGAAACCCCGGCGAGGGTGCTCTTCGTTTGGATCAGGTCATCGCCCAGTTGGGCGCAACCGTGGGTGTGGACGATGGGAATCGCTGCGGGTACCTGCTTGGCGATCGATCGAACAACCGTACTCGAGCAGATCACTGTAGAGACGATACCCACGTAATTCCTGGTTCCCGCAGTTCCATCGGATCGGATAAATCCTTGAAACGAAACGCTCATCTTTTCAACTCTCCCTTCCAAGTTCAATTCATACCAATCGGTTCTGTGTAGTGAGAGGAGATCTGCCGCTCGGCAAGAACCTGGTTGAGACGCTCCGCAGCATGCCGGATATGATTCTTCATCGTTACCCGTGCCTCGTTCCCGTTGCCGGACTCGATGGCCTCCACCATCATCCTGTGCTCCTCCAGTGTTCGATCTTTCGTTTCTGCCATGTTATACACGGAGGGATACCACAAGCGGACAAGCGATTGGATAGTCGATACAAGGTTAACGTAGATCAGGTTCTTGGTGGCTACGGCTATCTGACGGTGAAAAAGGTTGTCATACTCCATGAAGTGAGCCTCATCGGCTTGATAAGCTTTCATTTGTTCGTAGGTAGCAAGCAGGCTTGCCATATCCTGCTCATCCCGCCGTTCGGCAGCCAGACCGGCGCATTCTACCTCCACGTTCATCCTGACTTCGGTCAAGTCACCGAGGTTGCGCGGACTCAGGAGAAGCCCCCAGTGAAAGGCACCTGACAGAAGTTCCGAATTCGGTTCTTGTACGAAGGAGCGCCCACCGGGACGAGTTTCCAGAACCCCGATCACGACCAAGCTTTGCAGCGACTCCCGGATGGTGGAACGGCCAACCCCGAAGCGGGCTGCCAACTCCTTTTCTGTAGGGATTTGCTCCCCTGGGCTCCAAGCTCCCTTCAAAATCAGCTCCGCTAGTTGGCTTACCACTTCCTGGGTGAGGGTCGTCCTGCCGACTGGTTTAATTAATTCCTCTGACCCTATCACCTGCTTTGACCTCCTCTTTAATGATTCTTTTTCCTTATGTTCAAATTAGAGCCCTGCATCCTGCAACTGTCGCAATTGGTAAAGCATCGTGTCCGTCTTGAGATCAACCATGTCGTACGTGATTACCTGATCCTTCTTCACATCGCAGCGAAGGCGCGCTCCTGCCAGTAGACCAAGCGGGACCAGCTTTTCCTCTTTGGCGATGTGGTAATGATCATTGGAGGCATATACCATCGAACCCCCTTGTCCGTCCACCGTTTCGCCGGCCTTGAGGTCGCGCTTGGCGGCTGCGATGACCTCTGTCACCAACCCTTTGCTCGGTACTACGGTCGGGTGTTGGAACAGGGCAGCTGATGCAATCGAGAGTGGAATCTCATTCGACACCAAATGGTAAGGAGTATACATATTGTAGTACCCGTCTTCTCCAACAACATCGAGGTACTTTAAGTCTTCCTGGATTTGCGGGTGCTCCGTGCGAACCACCAAGAACACGCCTGGTGTTACGCTGCGAAGGAAATCGATTTTCCCATCTTCCGTCTTTAGCGGCCTTGCATAGTCGATAACCCCTCGCTGGTTCAGGATGCCGCCTTCGCTTTTAGGCCGGAACATCTTCGGAATCTCATAAATTCCAGCCACCGGACCATGCATCCCCCGTACATCCGGCACGAGCCCAGTATAATTGGATACACAAGCCATCTCGATCATCGTTTTTGTAGCATCACGGAAGGTGACTAGGAAATGGGGATTGACACCCAACTCACGGGCATCTTCAGCTACACTGTCTGGAGTAGCATAACGGTCAAAGGTCCCAAGACTTGAAGGCGTTTTGCCCACTGCCACCACCTCAAATCCGAGTGACGTGTACCGATCATAGAGTTCAGCGATCAAGCCAGGCTCGTCTCCTGAGGAAACGGTATACACTACCCCTGCATTCTGTGCCATCCTATATAATAAGGGGCCCACTACGACGTCACTCTCCACATTCAACATAACAATATGCTTCTTCGCTTGGATTGCCCTGAATGCAACGCGCGCGCCTAATTCCGGACTTCCTGTTGCATCCACTACTACATCTACATCAAGCATGGTGACAAGATCTGCATCTTCTGTCGCTACAGGACGCCCCTTCAACAAAGCATCTGCAGCTTGTAAGAAGTTATTTGTCACTACCACATCCGTACCCTTGTATCCGCAAAGTTCGAAAGCTCTTATCGATCGTTCCACATTTATGTCAGCAATGATACTTGTGCGCATTCCTTTCATCAGCCCAATCTGACAAATGGCTCCCGTCCCCATTCGTCCCGCACCTACAAACCCTACTTGCAACGGTTTCCCCGCTGACGCCCGTGCCTCTAGTGCCTGTTTAATCATTAACAATCGCCTCCATTGAGATAATATCGTAAAGTTAATCGATAGGTATTCAGCTAACATGACTGCCTGATTGTCAGACAGCTTTGCTTCATGTGTTTACTATATCAGGGGTTTTTGTGTTTGTAAAGTGGCAACAATAAAAATTTTGTGATTATTTAATTTAAATTATTTTTTTAATTAATTATTGTTCAACAAACAAAAAGCCAATTCTCACAACATGTAAGAATCGGCTTTTTTTATTTATGTACAGCTTTTGAAGATGCCCAGTCTAGGAAGAGGGGGCTTCCCTCTGAGCAAGAACTCTGTTCAGGCGCTTAGCTGCGGATGAGATGTGATTTCGCATGGTCAGACGAGCTTCCATTGCGTTGCCGCTCTGGATCGCTTCCAGCATCATCCTGTGTTCTTCCAACGTCTGCTTGTGTGTTTCCTCAATGCTGTATACAGAGGGATACCATAGACGCACAAGAGATTGAATCGTTGTGACAAGGTTAACATAGATCTTATTTTTCATGGCCTCGGCTACCTGCCTATGAAAAAGATTATCGTATTCCATGAAGAGGGATTCATTTTCCTGGTTAGATGCCATACGCTCATAGGTATCAAGTAAATTTCTTATATCTTGCTCGTCCCGCCGTTCTGCGGCCAGCCCAGCGCATTCTACTTCTACATGCATCCTGACTTCAGTCAAATCTCCTAAATTGCGCTGGCTGAGCAATAAACCCCAGTGGAAGGCACCTGAAAGCAGTTCGGAAGTGGGTTCTTGCACGTAGGATCGGCCACCCGCGCGAGTCTCCAGAACCCCGATCACTACCAGGCTTTGCAGTGCCTCACGGATGGTAGAGCGACCCACCCCAAAACGGGCTGCCAACTCCTTTTCCGATGGGATTCGATCCCCCGGCTTCCAAGCACCCTTCATAATCAATTCTGCTAACTGATTGACTACCTCCTGAGTGAGCGTCGTGCGGCCTACCCGCTTAATCAGATCCTCTGGCCCTGCCATATGCTTATACCTCCCTCTTCAGTCAATATCCTTATTGTTTAGCTTCAAGTGTTGTTTTCCTTTTGGTCCTCTCCTAAAACATCTGTTTATTCGTAAACAAGAATCCATACATTTGGATAGTTTCGACATAAGCTTTAATATCCTGCGTGCAAGATTATCTGCTTATCAGACATGATTGTTTTTTAAAATGTATCACTACAATATCGCTTTGTAAAGTTCAAACAGTGTTTTATTTGGAAGGGAATTCCGTCCGTCATAATTAAGACACCCGCACACTCTCCTCTTGACCCATTTGAGACTGACAGCGGAAGAAGGATTGGCAATATTGAAGCGTAAGCCCATTTATTATTCTAATGTTCGATCACGCAATCTCACTTGTTCCCATTGTGGAACGGGCAAGCACAGCGTGATCTCGATAGAACCCCGCAACCGGGCAGCCGCTCGGCAAGGCGATTTCCTGTTCTCCTTTCTATTTCCCCTAACGGAACAAACCTTCGGCTGGACAAAGCCTTCGGCACTGGTTTTATTAAAATAAAATAGCTAGGTAGCAGAAGTTAATAACACTGCTTCCTAGCTATATAGTCATTTCGTTCTAGGATGTTACCTGAGTGAGGATTATTGATTATCGATTCGTTTGTCTGTAGCGACTATTTAATTATTATGAGGAAATTGATCTACCCTATCTTGTAAGCGTTCTTATAATCATTATTTAAAATTAATTCCTTTGCTGAAAGTGACTTGTCTGAAAAGTAATCTAATATAAGTTCAACACAATTTTGAGTTCTTTTTAAATACCTAATGTCGTCAAGTTCAAGATACATATCATAGTATTCGAAGTAAACTTTTAATAAAGCTGCGATCACTTCATGCTCAGGCTTCACTCAACCGCCGCCTCCTTCAAAAATGGTGTGTTTTCAGGTACCCTTAGTTTAATATTTTGAGCTACTCGATATACATCTTTTTCTTCAATGGTTCGAAAATCTAACAAGAACTGATCTCTTGAAATTCTTCCAATAATAGAAGGCGATCCGATTCTCAGCTTTTTCTCCACGATATGTGCCGGAAGATTGGAATGTCTTAAAACAGCAACCACAGTCGGTAGTGTAACATCCGGAAGGCTTCCCCCGCCTACTTCAGTTTCCATCTGGCATAACTCTATATCATATTCTGGAAGAAAAGCACGGAAACGTTCTGCTCGCGCCTGCAATTCTTCAATAGGCTGGAGGATCGATCGCAATGCAGGAATGCTTTGTTTGGCTTTAGTAGGATCCAGATAAAGATGAAGTGTTGCCTCTAGTGCTGCAAGGGTCACTTTATCAACCCTAAGCATGCGCGCTAGCTGGTTCTTTTTCATTCTGTCAATCCACTTCTTCTTGCCAACAATGATGCCAGCTTGCGGACCTCCCAAAAGTTTATCTCCACTAAAGCTAACAATGTCTGCTCCATCTTTTATACTTTCTTGAATAATCGGCTCCCGGCCAATCCCATGCTTTCTTAAATCATATAAAACACCGCTTCCCAAGTCTTCATAGACCGGAATATCATATTGTTTACCCAATCTCGCAAGTTCCTCTACTGATATGGCTTGGGTAAAACCTGAAACACAAAAGTTGCTCGTATGGACTTTCATAAGCATAGCTGTATGAGCTCCAATGGCATTTTCATAGTCGATCTTGTGAGTTTTATTTGTTGTCCCTACCTCGCGAAGAATCGCTCCACTTTCGGACATAATTTCGGAAACACGGAACGAACCGCCGATTTCTATGATTTCCCCCCTGGATACGATCACCTCTCTGCCTTTCGCTATTTCTCTTAGAATAAGAAATACTGCTGCAGCATTATTGTTAACGACCATAGCAGCCTCTGCACCGGTCAAAGTCTTAAGAATATCTTCAACTATGTCATGCCTAGAGCCTCGGGCTCCCAATTCGATATTATATTCCAGATTACAATAACCTCCTGCCACCTTTATCATGTGATCGATGGCTTCGTCAGGCAGCACAGCTCTTCCTAAATTGGTATGTAGAATAATTCCTGTTCCATTAATGACCTCTTTGAGATGGAAGTTTAATGTATTTTCTATTCTAGCTTTTACGTCATTTATGATCTTATCGAGAACTACTTCTCTCACTTCTCCATCTCTAATGCGTCTTCTCCATAAGTTTAGTACTTCTCTAGTCATTTGCAAAAGAAGGGTTGAGGGAATACTTTGTTGGTTTATCCATTCTTTCAACTCGGGATGATTTATAATAACTTGAGTGGCTGGCAAATCTCTTAAAATGATGCTTACGCTCATTTGACTTGGCTCATAAGAGAAATTTATTTATAGAAGCTTACAGATTCTCCTCTAAGCCTACTCCTCCCCTCTAAATATAAATAAAGGTCCCAATGTAATGTAAATTACAATTGGGACCTACTTCTTGTAAAGGTTGGCGGGAGATGGTAGGAATCGAACCCACCTCGGACATCACGTGCCCGACACTCGGTTTTGAAGAC